>JBAXTW010000040.1:0-36170 GCA_037129985.1 Pseudanabaena sp. ELA645
CTCCTATCTTTGGAGTAGCCTATGGTACTGGTAAATCTGCTTGCGATCGCCTTGCATCTGATATGGCAGTCGAACTCAAGCCGTTTAATGTTGCTTCGATTTCGCTTTGGCCGGGGATTGTCGGCACTGAGCAGTTTCATCAGTTGGCTGAAGCAAACCTTGAGAGTGCTGATAACAATGTCGGTGTTGCGGCGATCGCTGATAAGTTTAATTGGGAAACTCCTTTATTTGTCGGTAGAGTAATTGCTGCGCTAGGTAACGATCCAGATCGGATGAGGCGAACTGGCAAAGTTCAGATTGGGGCGGAACTAGCGGTGCGTTATGGAATAGTTGATGAATATCAGCATCGTCCTGTTTCTTTACGTTCCCTCAGATTTTTATTGCCGCAAGGTTTGCCGACGCTTAAATCTAAAGCTAAGTTTATTCCCAATCTGCGAGTGCCTTGGTGTATTCTCCTGTTAACTGTTCTCAAGTCTCCAAAATTTGAATAGAAGTCTAAATAACTAATGTTACATGGAAGGAAAACAGAGTAGAGTAAAAATATGCTCAGAAAGAGAGGCGGCTTTTCTTGTTGATGCAAAAATTGTCGAAGATCACACCCCTTTATAACTTTATGAACTAGAAGGAGTAGCATCTGGAGTAAGTGGATTTTGGACAAAGAGTGCTTGACGGGGTATACCGATCGCAATTCCTTCTTTTTGCATCGCCATTTGCAGGCGGCGGCGAAACTCTCGACCAACAGCCCATTGCTGAAGCGGTTGAGTCTTGATCCAAATACGGATCAGCATTCCTGAATGTTGCAGATCGTCAATACCTAAGACTTCGGGTATTTCTAAAATCTTTGATTGCCATTCAGTTTCAGCATAAATTTCCTGAGATAATTTTTGCAAAACGGCTAAGGCGTGATCAGGATCAGTCTCATAGGATATTTGGATCGTAAGATCGACTCTTGCCCAGTCCTTCGATAAATTCTGAACGATGGCGATCGCGCTGTTAGGAATCGTAATTAGCTGTCCTTCATTATTACGGATTTGGGTAATCCGCAGATTCATGTTTTCCACTAAACCGCCTAAAGCTCCTACCACAATTACATCACCGACCGCATACTGATCTTCTAAAATAATCAAAAATCCATTGATGATATCTTTAATCAATCCTTGTGCTGCAAAGGAAATCGCTAAACCGACAATTCCCGCACCTGCTAGTAAAGGGATTAAGTCAACGCCAATTACCGATAGTGCCATCAAACTTGCTGCACAAAACCAAAAAATAGCGACGACATTTGTTAAGACTTGAGTAATTGTCGATACTCTTAACTCCAAGCGTTGAGAGGGTTTTAACATCATAAAATCTTTCTCCTTGAGAACGATCGCAAAGCGAGCGATTAAAAGATTACTAATACGAATTAAGACATAGGCGACGATGATAATTCCTAGTATTTGCAGAGGCGTTGAGATAATAAATGATTGGAGCCAGCGCGTATAAGGGAATAGTCCTAAAACCACAAAAATACTGCTTCCGATAATCCCAATTTGCCCAATTTGCAAGATTCGTTGCTGGAGATCATCGAGATTAAACTGTTGCTTCAGAGATAGTTGTTGCTGCAATTCGTCAAGGGGGACTGTATCAAGCTTTGCATCTAATTGATCATCAATTCGCGATTCCACTACTTGCTTGCGTTTTTTTAAATATTTTTCCAATTTTGTAATCAGCCGATTAGTCGCGATCGCCGCAATAAATATTCCTAATGCTAATAAACTGCGATCGCGTAGGAATGTTGGTTGACGTTCCTGATGCGCTCTCATCAATGCATCACCGATAATTCGTGTTAGAGAATTTGCCAATCGAAGCGGATCGCCTCCCTGTATTTGTGCGTCAAGGGTAGTGACAGTCATTAAATATCGGTTGTCAATGTTAATTACAGGTTGATCGCTTTTTTCATCAATACTCGTTGTTACTGACAAGGTATTAGGATCGAAATTGCTATTAGCCACACGATTTAGCTCTTCTTCAATCCCTTTTACTCGTTGCTCAAGGGGAAATCGCTGGTTAATGGAGGGAGCCGCAAGCAGAAACAATTGATAACCATCTAATTTGACAGATGTGCTATCAACATTGGCAATATTAGAATTGGAATTATAGCGTCCAGATATCAGTTTGTTTAAGTTTAATAGTTCAGATTGTCCCCATGCGATCGGCGTGGAATTTAAGCATAAGGATAGGGCGATCACACTAACTAAAAGAATAATCAATAATCCAACATTACGAAACCGCTTTTTCCAAATGCTTATTTTGATTTGACTTTGACGATTATTCATAAGGGCGATTATTAGTGATATAGAGCGAATTATTTTTATGATTTATATTTGACCTTAGCTAAATCTTGGCAATCAATACAGAACTTCGCCTAACTTTTGTTGTCATACCTGCAATCAATTATACTTGCTCAATAAGCTAATCAAATGTTGTATACAGCTTATTGAAGCTTGAGGTGTTACAGATAAATGCATGAAAGTTCAGCACAACGGCACTTTCATGCATTTATCTACTGGTATGGCAATGATTCGTATAAAACTGTATCACGACAAGCTTAAAAGTAATATATAGCAATCCTTTCACCGATTGATTTGAGAAAGGTGCATGAACATTTTCACAGCCGATCTGGAATCAACCCACATGTCACTTCTTTTAACAAACGAGGCAAAGCTTCAAACTAATATTTATCAAAATATTCTGTAGCGATTCATCCCGATCGTAAAGTAAATGAGCCAGTCAAGTAGCAATGTTTATGGATGTCTCTAGCAATTTGGATTTTAAAATCTTGAGTCATATTTTGTGAACGAGAAACATATTATTCTTACATTACAAGATCAGGCGATCGCATCACAAGCAAGCGATCACCTGATCATTTTGAAATTTCTATGGTCGGAACTTTTAGCTCTTTAACCTGAGACAGTCTTGCTAGATTTGTCTGTGGCAGGAGGTTTTATGAAAAAGCGATTTTCTTCAATCTTCACATCAAAGGCAATTAGTCCTTTCTCAGAGGGACCTTTGAGAACTTTGCCATCAACTCCAAATTCCGACGCATGACAAGGACAGACAAATTTCTGTGTTTCTTGTTTCCAGTCAACTACACAATTGCGATGAGGACATAGAGGGCTAACTGCAATCAGTTTTTCATCAGCACTATTACGGATAATAAGAACCTTATCGGTCAAAACTTTACCGTTTTTTTCTAAAATACTGGCGGGACCAACTACGGGTACAAATCCATCGGCTCTCGGTTTTGGTGGCTGGGGTGCTGGCGGCTTAGGAGCGCTCGTGGGTTGCTGCCCAAAAGCAGCGATCGCAGTACCAAAAGTGGAAGCAATGCTTGCACCCAAAAAAAGCAAACGTCGTCGGGTTGTGGCGAAACGGAGGGGCATAATATCACCTATGGGCTGAGTAATTAAAGTTAAGATAAAGGCGTATAACTAAGTTTCTGGATAAACCGACCAAGATGGGGATCGCTGCGATGAAGTAGCGTTTCGGAGAAAGCAAACCATCGAATAGAATTAAATTCGGTTTCATCGTATCGCAATTCTTGAGTACGGTTTGATTGAACAATATACCAGAGTGAGACATCTGTATGTCCAGCCGTAAGCCCAACTGTCGTTGTGCAAGTGACCATCAATGGAGCCTGAATAGAGTTCACGTCAACTTTGATGCCAAGTTCCTCTTCTAGTTCACGAACTACTGTTAGTCTTGGATGTTCTCCATACTCAACATGACCACCAGCAGGTAGCCATAACAGAGCATTTTTATGATCGACAAGGAAAATGTGGTCATCGTCAATGATCGCAAAATAAGATGCCAAATGCTTTGGCGGTGTAGCTGGTTTTGCAACTCGGAATAGCTGAATCAACCCATGCTAATGAATCTAGAAGATGTTCACGCTCTAGATCGTCAAGGGGTTTGATAGCCATAAGTTCGCCTCGAATCTGCGATCGCATTTTGAAATTCTTCAGTAGTTAAGATGGTTTAATAAACTTTAAGGTCATGCGATCGCTTTCGCCAATGGCTAGATAGCGATCTTTATCCTTCTCTCCTAGTCTGAAGGTGGGCGGAAGTGTCCAAACTCCATCGGGATAGTTTTTGGTATCTTTGGGATTAGCATTAATTTCTGACTTGCCAATGAACTTAAATCCTACTTTCTCAATCTCGGCAATTACTGCATTCTCGTCAATATATCCTGTCTTTGCACTCTCTTGTAAGTTAGTTCCAGCCTTTGCGCGATGTTCTTCTACTCCCAAAATGCCATTGGGTTTGAGAGCCTGAAATGCGGCAGCATAGACTTTATCAGCATAACCACCAATAATCCAGTTGTGGATATTACGGAATGTCAGCACCATATCAACGGAATTATTGGGAGCCAGAATTAATTTTTGAGGTGGATCGATTGTGGCAACTTTCACCTTTCCAAAAATTGCCGAATTAGCCGCGAACTTATCTTGTAAAGCCTTGGCTGGCTTACTTTTGATCGGATCAAAATTTGTCACAATTAGCTGTCCGCGATCGCGCAAAAATGGAGCGAGAATTTCCGTATACCATCCTCCTCCTGGCCATAGCTCAACTATTGTTTGGTTAGGGCTTACTCCAAAAAATTCTAGGGTTTCGAGGGGATGGCGATCGCGATCGCGGGCGCGATTTTTCGCGGAACGATGGGAACTGGCAATAACTTTTTGTAAAGTAGAATTATTGAGGGATGTGTCGTTTTGAATCGCATTGGCAAAATCCCAAGTGGTCGTCAAGCTAACTGAGATCAGAAAAGCCACTGTTAAGAATTTTAATGATGTAGGGCTTACAAAAGCAGCCAAAATTTGTTTTAATTTCATTGAAAATCTAGTAAGTTAGTTGGTTTTGCCACTTTAGTGACAATCTTTTGACTAGCTCTAGTTTTAAGCTATTGATTACATTTATTGCGGTGCTGTGCGAGACAGATAATCTAAGGTTATCAACCATTGTGCTGTAATTTTGGGCGATCGCAAATGCACAAAAGACAGGTGCTTATATCCTGACTGCTGCAATAGTGCTGGATATTTCCTACGATTTTTAGAATAGGTTTTTAACATCCAAATCAAAATAGAATCTTGACTGAAAAATGATTTGTGGATACTTTCTCGATTGCCACTCCAAAGTTCTTCTTGCGTAAGCGATCGCCCGATGGTAGCGAAAAAATTGAGATTTGTGCCGCGTTTTCTATAATGAAGGGGGAAGAGAAGCAGGTGGTTGCGGTTGTAGGTGCTGTTCCTCTCTTGCCTTTTCCTTTTCGCGAATGTCGCGGCGTTTCCAACGCTCTTGTAAGCCTTCCATGTAGACATAGAAAACGGGAGTGATGTAAAGCGTGAGTAACTGCGAGAAGAGTAAACCGCCAACTACGGCTAAACCCAAGGCACGGCGAGATTCTGCACCAGCACCGATACCCAGGGCGATCGGGAGGGTTCCCATGAGGGCGGCGAGGGTGGTCATCATGATCGGACGGAAGCGGACTAAGCAGGCTTCGTAAATCGCATCGTAGGCGGTGCTACCTTCCTTACGAGCGCCGATCGCAAAGTCTATCATCATAATTCCATTCTTTTTGACGATACCCACGAGCAGAATAATGCCGACAAAGGCGTAGACATTTAGCTCACTGCGGAAGATCAGCAGGGTGAGTAAGGCTCCGAAACCTGCGGAAGGCAAGCTGGTGAGAATCGTAATCGGATGGATAAAGCTTTCGTAGAGAATCCCTAAGACGATATAGATAACTAGAATTGCGGCTAAGAGCAACAAACCTAAGCCCTGTTGAGAGTCTTGGAATACTTGGGCTGTACCTTGGAATTTTCCTGAAGCAGTGGAAGGTAAAGTTTCCCTAGAGAATTCTTCGATTTTGCCGACCACATCACTGAGAGAAATCCCTGGTTTGAGGTTGAAGGAAATTGTCACCGCAGGGAGTTGCGATAGGTGGTTAACCGATAACGCGCCGACGGTTTGCTTGAAGGAGGCAAATGTGCCAAGGGGAACTAGTTGTCCACTGCTCGATCGCACCGATAGCAATTCCAATGATTTCAAATCCTTTTGGTATTCAGGGCTTAGACCCATGATTACTGGATATTGGTTATCGGAACCGTAGATCGTGGAGACTTGACGAGTGGAATAGGCATAGGAAAGTGCTGATTCTACTTGACTAGCGGTGATGCCTAGTGCCGAAGCGCGATCGCGGTTGATTTCAACGGTGACTTGAGGATTCTTGATCTGGAGGTCACTGGTGACATCTTGGAGACTATCAAACTGACGCAGCTTTTTCTCTAGTTCGGGTACGGTGCGATAGAGTTGTTCGATATCCGTATCGGAAATGGTGTACTGATAGGCTGCTTTGGTAATTTGGGCGCTCAGGCGAATCGTGGGGGGATTTTGCAAGAAGGCGCGAATACCAGGGACTTTGGATAATTTCGGACGTAGATCTTGAATGATGTCATCGACACTGCGCGATCGCTTGCTCCGTTCTTTTAAACGCATAAATAAGCGTCCGTTGTTGGGCAAGGAGATAAATCCAGAGGCTCCAACGGTCGAGTTAACTGCTTCTACATCGGGATCTTTACTAGCAATTAATGCAAGCTGCCCTTGCAGTTTGGACATTTGTTCAAAGGAAACCCCTTGAATTGCTTCTGTGGTGACTAAAAGCTGGTTAAGGTCATCATTGGGAATAAATCCTTTCGGTACGATGCCAAATAGAAAGATTGTGGCAATCAAAATCGCTGCGGAAACTGCGGAAGTAACGCGATGGTATTTGAGGGCTTTCCGCAAACTCCATGCATAAAAGGTTTGGAAGAATCCACCGCCACTTTCTAGATGGCTAAAACCATTGCCATTATGACCATTGCCATTACTATGACCATTACCATTATGACTGTTCAGGCTTTCATGACCATTGCCATTATGACCATTTTCATTGCTTACAACAGAATGATCTTCACTGTAACTTCCATCAAGAGCTAAATTTGCCCTATCAAGATTCTGGGGCTTGCCGCTATGGGAAGTATGCTTCAGGAAGCGACTGCAAAGCATTGGGGTCAAGCTGATGGAAACAAATCCTGACACCAGAATCGCGACGCTAATCGTAACCGCAAACTGTTGGAATAGACGACCGATAATTCCCGCCATAAATAGAATGGGAATGAATACCGCCACCAGTGAAATTGTCATCGACAGCACTGTAAAGCTAATCTCTTTGGAACCATCAAGAGCCGCTTGATAGGGCGTTTTACCCATTTCTAAGTGACGGACAATGTTTTCCAGTACGACCACCGCATCATCCACGACAAAGCCTACGGATAGGGTCAGCGCCATCAAAGAGAGATTGTCGAGGGAATAGCCCAGTTTATACATCACCCCAAAGGTGGCGACGATGGACAATGGCACGGCAACGCTAGGAATCAAGGTAGCGTAGAAATTTCGTAGAAATAGGAAGATCACCATGATCACGAGGGCGATCGCTAGGAGCAAACTGAACTGCACATCTTCAACGGAATGGCGCACGGATAGGGAGCGATCGTACAGGATCTCCATATCGATCGCCGCAGGAATCTGTTCGCGAAAAGTGGGCAGTAACTTCTCTAAGGTATCGACAATGGCGACGGTATTTGTTCCTGGCTGACGTTGGATCGAGAGAACGATCCCTCTTGTGCCGTTGTACCAAGTGGCAAGACGGTTATTTTCCACGCTATCGGTGACATTCGCAATCTCGTTTAAGCGTACAGGCGCACCATTGCGATAGGCGGCAATTAGCTTACTGTAAGTGGTAGCATCTTCTAGCCCTGCGTTAGTCTTAATCGTTAAGGTGCGATCGTCACCATAGAGAGTTCCCGTTGGTTGATTGGAGTTACCTTGAGCGATCGCCGTGGCAACCTCATCAATCCCAATTCCTTTAGTTTTTAGGGCTTGAGGATCGAGTTCAATTCGCACCGCATATTTTTGTGCGCCCTGAACCGTCACCAATGCGACCCCATCGACGGTAGATAACCTCTGCGCCAGTAAGTTCTCCGCGTACTTATCCACTTCCGCTAGGGTGAGGACATCGGATTTGAGAACAATAAAGAGAATCGGCAGATCGGCGGGATTGACCTTGCGATATTGGGGTGGATTCGGCAATGAGGGCGGTAATTGCCTTGCTGCTTTAGCGATCGCCGCCTGTACGTCCTGCGCGGCTCCGTCAATTTGGCGATTGAGGTTAAATTGCAAGGTAATCGTGGTGTTACCAAGGGCGCTACTGGAGGTCATCGAGTCCAAACCAGCGATCGAGGAGAACTGCTGCTCCAAAGGCGTAGCGACAGAGGCTGCCATCGTTTCAGGGCTAGCCCCTGGCAATGTTGCCGTGACGCTAATCGTAGGGAAGTCCACCGTTGGCAAATCGCTAATCGGTAATAGGCGATAGCTGACAAACCCAAAGATGAGGATGGCGAGCATGACTAGGGTAGTCATGACGGGGCGGCGAATAAAGGGTTGGGTAATGTTCATGATTTACTTACCTGTTGAGTTTATGCATTAGCGGTCTCCTTTTTAGCTTTATTGGAACTTACGAAAAATTGAGATTGCCCTCATCCCCCAACCCCTTCTCCCAGAACGGGAGAAGGGGAGTAAGAAACTTTCTTGTTCCCCTCTCCCTTTTTGGGAGAGGGGCTAGGGGTGAGGGTCTTAGCAACTTTGCGTAATTCCTATTTATCTTTCTTTTCACCTCCTTGAGGGCTATCTTCTTTAGGGCGGTCAGATTTCTCACCAGCTTTATCAGTCTTCTCAGATTTCTCGCTTGGCTTATCAGATTTCTCAGACTTCTCGCCTTTCTCAGATTTCTCCTTCTTGTCTCCGCCCTGATTTTGTGGCTCCTTGATCTCGACCTTAGCCGTAGGCGAAAGGGCAAACTGTCCATCCACCACAACCTTCTCGCCTACCTGTAGACCACTAGCGATCGCCGCGTCAGTACCAACGGTATTGCTGATCTTGATCGGACGAATTTCTACGCCATTGTCAGGTTTGACCACCCAGACAAACTGTCCTTTTTGACCCGTTTGGATTGCTTGCGTGGGAATAGAAAGCGCATCGACTTCTTCCGTCAATTTGAGAACTACATCAACACGCTGTCCAGGAGAAATGCGATCGTCTAGGTTGGCAAAGGTTGCCTTTAGCTGCACAGTTCCCGTAGTGGCATCGACTACACTATCGATGAAAGTAAGTTCACCTTCAACGGGCTTTTTGTCGTTAGTGACAAGGGCTTGTACCTTGAGTTTGCCGCGCTTTTGGAACTGCTTGACCTGTGCTAAGGATTTCTCTGGAACCGAGAAAGTTACATATATCGGTTTAACTTGGCTAATTGTAACTAAGGCTCCATCGGCATCAGCTTTAACTAAGTTGCCTTGATTGACCTTAATACTACTAACCTTTCCATTCACGGGGGAATAGATTTCTGTATAGGAAAGCTGCACTCTAGCATTCTCAATTAATGCCTCACCTGCGGCAAGATTAGCCCTAGCCGCCTCGATATCAGCTTTAGTCGCTTCCGCCGCCGCTACGGTCGTATCGATCGCACTGCCCGAAGCATTTACTGTCGCCTGAGAGACACTGGCACTGGTGCGGAACTGTTCGGCTTGAGTTCGACTAATTGCACCTTGATCGTAAAGACTGTCATAGCTTTTACGCTGAAAATCTGCAAACTTGAGTTGGGCGGCATCGCGATCTTTGTTTGCCTTGGCTTGAGCAATCGTTGTTTCGGCGCGAACTTGGTTAGCGATCGCCTGTTGTAACTGCGCTTGATTACGAGCTTGGGCAGCGATCGACTGTTGCAATTGTGCTTCTAGAGGGCGGGGATCGATGCGAAATAGCAAATCGCCTTGCCTGACATCTTGTCCATCTTTAAAATTGACCTCAACTAACTGTCCGCCAATGCGCGACTTAACCGCTACGGTGGAATAAGCCTCCACTACGCCCGTACTGCGAATCTGGACAGGAAGAGTTTTTTGAACCACAGGTGCTACCACCACTGGCACGGCAGGACGAGGTTTCTCCTTGCCAGATTCGGCTTGGGATGACCCACAAGCGGTGAGCAAACTAGGGGTTCCTATCGAAACCGATACTAATATTAATGCTGATAAGAGAGGATGCCGCATAGTTTTCAAGCGATCGTAATGATGTGAAGGAATCCAGATTAAATCTGTGGGATTTGATAATTTTTGCTGTATGGTAATTGTTAACTTATCTAACTGTTAGTAGTACTACATTAATATAACTTCAGAGTCAAGATGAATGCATCACATAATTTAATTTCGCCGCCATTGCCATCTTCACGAGTAGCCTTAAAATCTTCCCTAAGATCCCTTTGTGCGGCGAAGGTGATTGATGTTGTCCCTGCGGTGAACTGCTGCATTCATGGTGAGATTCGTCAGCAAAAATCTTCTTCTTTAACGATTCCTCAGTTACGCGCTCTAGCTTTTTTGCAAACCAATGCTTGTTCATCGCTTACCGTGCTTGCCGAATATTTAGGGGTTACGAGTGCCTCAGCTTCGACAATGGTTGAGCGCTTAGTCCAAAAAGAATATGTTTCTCGTTCCGAGCATCCTAAATTACGGCGACAGGTAGTGATTTGTTTGACTGCCGCAGGTGAGGAGCATTTACAAGAAGTTCGTCAAGTCGCTCGCGATCGCCTTGCCATTAAGTTGGCAGATTTACCTGCTGAACAGCTTAAAAGCTTAATCGATGGACTCGAAGAACTCAGTCAGATTAGCATCGTCCAAGCTTCTGTAAAGTTCCATTCATAGCGTAAAAATCTAAAAACTTTGATGCTAATTGGGGCTAAGTGAGCTACGCCCTGCTCGCCCCATTCACAGCGAATATCAAATTCCTGTTGATCGAAGGTCATCTTTAAATAGTGATAAAAGTAAAAAGGCTTATCTGACTTGGTTGTAGGGTAGTTTTGCCAATAAAGTACCCATCGCGCAGGTATTGGTTAGGCCAGAAAAAACTAACCCTGCACCAACAAAGCCGCTAATTATTAAAAATGATGGCGATACAAATGATCCAAGAATAGTACCGACAACAACAAGCGTTCCAGCCGTGATTTGGACTTGGCGATTGATACTAATCGGTGCATTGCGATCGATGCGAGTTGGATAGCCACGCTGTTTCCATGCGTTAAGCCCACCTTCTAGATGGGTAACTGTTTCTATCCCTGAAGCTAATAGTTGCTGTGCAGCCTGTGCAGAGCGATTTCCAGTTTGACATTGCAGAACGACATCTTTGTCGCCGCCAAAGGGAATTTGATTGATATCTAACTTGGATAAGGGAACTAATCTGGCTCCATCAATCCTTTCGGCGGCATATTCGGAAGGTTCGCGTACATCGATCAAGATTACTTGGTTATGGTCTAGCCATTGCTTGAGGGTGGCAGAATCAACGGTTTGGAGACAGGTATTGGAGATTTGGTTGGTCATACTGTACACCTCTTCATTTGTGGGAAATCTGTTTATTCAATTGTAATGGTAAAACAAAAGGAGAAACATTTTCATAGGCTTGAGCCGCCCTTAGTACTAACGCATCATTATATTTTGCCGCCACAATTTGTAAACCCACAGGCAAACCATCCTTAGTAAACCCAATCGGCACAGAAGCCGCAGGTTGTTGAGTGAGATTGAAAGGATAGGTAAAAGGAGCCCATTCTCTTTGAGAACTATCAAGATTTTCAGAAATTGCGGGTGGTCGATTTTGTCCTACGGGAAAGGCAGCGATCGCCACAGTTGGTGTTAATAACAAATCATAATTTTCGTGGAATCTTTGCAAATGTCTTCCTAACGCTTCACGGGCATCTTGAGCATGGAGATATTCCGCGAGAGTGACGCGATTGCCTGCTGATGCTATAGCTTGCAAACCATCCTCAACTACGGCGCGTTGTTCGGGTGTGAAGCCCCGTAATAATTTAGCGGCTCCCGCTTGCCAGAGGGTTTGGGAAATCTTGCGTGGATTCTCAAAATTGGGATCGACTTCTTCCACGATCGCCCCTAACTGAGCAAATACGGCTACAGCTTTTTTGACCAAATCGGCAACTTCTGGATCGACTTGGGCATAGCCAAAATTCGCACTAAAGGCGATGCGTAGCCCTGCGACACCTTGCCCTAAATTGGCAGTATAGTCGAGATTACTATCGGGTAAAGCATACCAATCACGCACATCAGGATGGGCGATCGCATTTAAGGTCAGGGCAGCATCGGCAACGGTACGAGAGAGGACACCAACATGAAAGACTGTCCCTGTATGGGCGATGGGATAGCCCGCCACTCTGCCAAAGGTTGGCTTAATTCCAAACACCCCTGTTAAGGATGCAGGCGCTCTCACCGAGCCACCACCATCGGTTCCTAAATGGAGAATGCCAAATCCTAACGCCGCCGCCACGGCTGCACCACCACTACTTCCCCCAGGAGTAAAGTTGAGATTCCAAGGATTGCGGGTAATTCCTGTTAAGGGGCTGTCGGTAACACCTTTATAACCAAATTCCGAAGTAGTAGTTTTACCAAGCAGGATTGCGCCCTGTTCTCGCAGACGAGCTATGGCAGGAGCATCCTCGTCCCATGTTTGATCGGGATTAACAGCTTTACTTCCGCGCCTTGTTGGTAATCCTTTACTTAAAAGTAAATCCTTCGCCGTAAAGGGAATTCCATCCAAGGCTCCAAGGGGATTACCTTCGCGCCAACGTTTCTCAGAGGCTTGGGCTTCAGCGATCGCTATTTCAGGATCAACGGCGATCGCAAAGGCATTTACCAAATCGTTGTAGTCCTCAATCCGTTGTAGGGTCGCTTTAGTGACTTCCACAGGTGACAGTTCACCTTGACGATATCGCGATAAAATTTCTGCTGCTGCTAAATCTGCTATTTCTGACATATTAAGTGATGATTGGGTAAGTAATTCCCCTCTCCTGCGGGAGAGGGGCTAGGTGAGGGTTAATAAACTCTAAATCGTGACCTTAGTTCCATCAAACTTAGTGAACGTGAAACCACCAAACTTCTCACGGAAAGTTGAGCCTTCATCTCTGAGAATGGCGATCGCCACCGCTTCACCCAACGCCAACGAAGCCGAAGCATCAGTACGCCAGTGAATACCTGCGCTATTGCGACCTAAACCGATATTTGCAGCAAGTTTATTCAACTCACCTTCTACGGTTAGCGGTGCGCCTTGATAGGGAATCAATTTCGTAGGATCTTTGGGATCGGGAATCACAGGATTGGGAATCACATGGCTACCATCAAATAGAGCCTTCAAGATCGTCACACTCGATCCTGCTGTCACCGATGCGCCTCCTGGGTAAGAAGAATGGAATGGAGAGCCTTCGGGGAAGAACTGAGGCAACAAATAGGTTTTATTATTGCTATAGAGGCGATCGAGAATTTCGGAATTGAACACCTCAGGATGGATTGGATAGTCGGTCTTCTTCACTTTGTTATTGTGAACCAAACCACCAAAGGCTTCCGATCGCAAACGACGATGGACATAGTATTTCTGCCAATAAGCCGCCCGAATTGCATGAGCGCCCACCGAAGCAATCAAGCCCTGAGCGTAACCAGGACCAAAGGTTCCCGAACCTCCTACTTGAGTTTTCGATTTATTGTAGGGATTGCTAGGGTTGTAAGGAGCGCCCACACCACCTGCTAAAGGATTATCCTTAACGGGTTTACCCAACAAGATTTGAGCAGCGTTAGTATAGACAGGGGGCGGCGTATGGGCAATTTCTCCCTGATCGCGTCCATTGATAAAGTAGCGGCGCACGGGATCAAATTTAATCGTGCGTCCAGAACTGCCTCCATTCTGCACAAGTAACCACTCATCATAACTAACTTGGAAGCTATTTTCTGGAGTAGCGACAGGAACGCGATGAAGTTGAGCATAAGACTGAGTTCCTGCTGGAATTGGACGCAATAGGAACTGCGACACATAGGGACCAGTATCGGCTCCTAGAAGCGTGAAGTAAATAGCATTTCCAGATGCATCGGTATAGAAGGCGGAACCTCTAAATAGAAGTTCAGGTGTAATCCGACCATTTTCCTTTGGCCCCTTAAATCCAGATAACCGATTGAGATCCTGAACTGCTGCCAAAATTAGGGGATTATTCGTGTCGTTGCGATATTCGCTAAAGGGAACATCCTGCAATAGCCCTTGCCAAGCAATTTCCACAAATTCGGCGGCTTGTTCGGCACTATCAAGGGTGGGTGGGATGGGAATTGGTAAATGGAGCGGATTGAGTCCCGTTAAACTGACCGCCAAGGGGGTTAAGGGCTGTACCAACTTGCGACCACCACCAAGAATAATCTGCTCAAACTTCTCTGGATCTCCTGATTTCAAAGCATCGGTAAAAGATTGATAAGCCTTGAGATCGACTTCGCCTAACTGGTTATGGGGCAGACCTCTACTATCACTAGCGATTTTATTAGGATATTTCTCTTCATCACCATTGGTGGGATGGTTGGGAATGCGCTGCTTGAGACGCTCGGCGGCTTTAATCCGCACTTGATAAGCCCTAGCAGGAAAGTCATTGCCTGTAAATTTAGAAATTGGCTCCGCTTGAGCAGCATTCTCTTGATTTTTGAACAGTGATGGCGCAACAACTCCTGCGACGGCAGTGGAAGCGGTGAATAGTCCAACGCGACCGAGAAATTTGCGTCTACTTGCGCCAAGTCGTTCTTTTGGCGATCGCGGTTTTTTAATTGGTTCATGAACAGAATCATATGGTAGCGACGAATCTTGAGGATCAACCGACATAAATATCTCCTAAATTTGCCATTTAATCTACGGTAACTCGATAGGATTTTAGTAGATTTGTATATAGCCAAAACTATCTCATGAAGTAACGCTAAAAATAGGTATTCTACGATTCCAAAATCAATTATTTAGTTTTTATTGGCGTTATTGCTTTACAGCTTTTTCTCATATTCCAAAAAATTGGTTAGCGGGTCGGGAAAGTCCCAGATTTTCGCGAAGGGTTTTGCCCTCGTACTCTTTCCGAAAAATTCCCCGTCGTTGCAGTTCTGGAACTACCTTTACTACAAAATCATTTAGTCCTTCAGGTACAAACGGAAACATGATATTAAAACCATCCGAACCCTCTTCAAATAGCCATTGCTCCATTTGATCGGCGATCGCTTCAGCAGTACCGACAAAGGCTAAACCGCCATAACTTCCAACCCGTTGCGCTAACTGACGAATGGTTAGGTTTTCCCGTTGAGCAAGGGAGACGATGCGATCGCGGGCGCTACGACTGGCATTAGATTGGGGGATTTCGGGTAAAGCTCCATCGGGATCGAAACCTGAAACATCATAACCAAGGGCGCTATTTAGGCTGGCAATGCCGCTATCGTAATGGACAAGACTATCTAAATGGGCGCGTTTAGCGATCGCTTCTTCGGTAGTTTCACCAACAATCACCAAAACTCCTGGCAGAATTTTGATCGAGTCTGGATCGCGTCCGATCGCCTTAGCCCTTCCCTTAATATCCGCAAAAAGCGCCTTACCCGCTTCCAAATTACTAGCAGGTGCAAAGACAACTTCCGCAGTTTCCGCCGCCAACTGTCGCCCCGCATCCGAGGCTCCCGCCTGAACGATTACTGGATAGCCCTGCACAGGTCGAGCAATATTCAAAGGACCTTTCACAGAAAGATATTTGCCCTTATGACCTAGCACATGGAGTTTATCAGGATCGAAATAAATACCTGATTCCACATCACGAATGAAAGCATCATCAGCAAAGGAATCCCATAGCCCCGTCACTACATCATAGAATTCTCTAGCTCTGCGATAGCGTTCATCATGTTCTAGTTCTTCTTCTAATCCAAAGTTTAGCGCCGCATCGGGATTGGAAGTAGTGACAATATTCCATCCTGCACGCCCCTCACTAATATGGTCAAGGGAAGCAAATCGACGGGCTATATGGAAAGGTGCATCATAGGTTGTCGAAGCTGTGGCAACTAATCCAATATGTTCGGTAGCAGTAGCAAGGGCTGAGAGTAGCGTGAAGGGTTCAAAGGAGGTAACAGTATGACTGCGTTTCAGTGCGGAAATTGGCATATTCAATAAAGCCAAGTGATCCGCCATGAAGAATGCATCGAACTTTCCCTGCTCTAGTTTTTGGATCAGCTTTTTAATCGCGGGAAAGTTGAAATTAGCATCAGGCAAAGCATTGGGATAGCGCCATGCACCTGTATGGATGCTGATGGGACGCATAAATGCGCCTAATTTTAATTGTTTCGTTTTGGTCATTGTCTCTTTTTTGCTGGCTAATATCCGATAAATCTTGGGAGAGTTCTGAAAAATGGAACTTTCCCAAAATTCATTTTTGTCAAGTTGATTTGTTTTCTTAAGCAGCGATCTCTAATTCACGACGAGTTTGTGAGATAAACCATTGCTGTAAATCTGGAGCGCTGTATACCTGATCGGCAATAAAGTGATCGCCTTCGGGGAACACCGTCAAATTAACTGATACGCCCAGACCACGCAAATTCTCCACAAACTTCTCCACATCGGCAATGGGAATATTCGCGTCTTTTCCACCTTGGAACACCTGTACAGGAATGTCCTTGAGCTTGGCAAGATCTTTCTCCGCGATCGCTTGAGGGACACGACCCGACACGGCAACCACACCCGCAAAGCGATCGGTATGGGTCGTAGCAATGTGCCAAGTACCCGCCGTACCGAGGCTAAACCCTGCGATGATCACCTGTGCTGGATTAATTGGATTATTTGCTAGCAAATGATCGAGAAAGGCAATCAGATCCTCAGCCCGTTCGACCCAAGTTTGATCCGCAGGCAGTTGAGGCGCAGCAAAATAGTAAGGTAACGACTGCGATTCATTTACAAACAGTGGTAAGCCCCACTTCAGCAAAACATTCAAATCATTACCGCGATCGCGTGCGCCATGCAGGAATAGCACCAAGGGCGCAGATTCACCCGCCGCAGGGGAAAACAAGTAAGGAAAAGCTCCATTTGCAGTATCAAAAGAGCGTTGTTCGGTGGTCATAGTACTAACTCCTATAGGTTTGCTGGTGATTTAATCTCTTGCGAACAAGGGGCATAAGCCCCCTTATCTTTGCTTAACTAATTTTATGAAATACAAATATTTAGTATCACTAACTACTTGACTCTAAAAATATGATAACTCTATACTACGGCTTGTCGATAGATTTACCGTAGTATTTATATTAATTGTTAATAGTCCTTTGCTGAAGAGGGTTTTAGGTAAATCTAAAATTGGCTATAGGACGATTAATATATCTACGCAGAATTTATCAAGGGTAATTTGCGCTCAAATCGCGCTCAAACTTAGAGACATAACTCTGGAGAATTTACATGAGCAATCAGTCCATTGTCGTCAAGCCCACATCTACCTTCACTGGAGCAGAAATTGAAGGTGTAGATTTGTCCCAGCCTCTATCCGATGCAACCATCAAAGACATTCGGGATGCGCTTTTAAAATGGAAAGTGGTATTCTTCCGCAATCAAAATCTCGATCATGCTGGTCAAGTTGCTTTTACTTCTCGCTTTGGCGAAGTGACCTACGCCCATCCCCACGAAGATGAACCGATCGCCGATCATCCTGAAATCCTCCCCATCGATCGCAGTCGTTACGAACGCCGCAATGGGTTACAACGCTCCAGCTATGAAAGCCGTTGGCACACCGATGTCACCGCCGCCGTTAATCCTCCCGCAGGTTCAATTTTGCGTGCTGTGAATGTTCCTAGTATTGGTGGCGATACCACTTGGACTAATTTGGTTGCTGCTTACGAAGGACTATCTGCTCCGATCCGTGAACTAGCTGACAAGCTCAAAGCGCAACATCACTTCAATGCTGGATTGAATATTCCTGCCAATAGCAAACTCGCTGAACGGATTGCCAAGAATCCAATCGTATCGATTCATCCAGTAGTTCGTGTCCATCCTGAAACTGGCGAAAAGGCTCTATTCGTCAATCCTGGATTCACTTCTCACATTATTGGTCTCTCTCGCAAAGAAAGTAAGCTCTTGCTAGAGTTGTTCTTCAACCAAATCAAGAAGCCAGCCTACACCACTCGCTTCCGTTGGAACAATGGCGACATTGCTTTCTGGGATAACCGCGCTACTGCTCACCTAGCTCCTCAAGATCTCGATCATATCGAAGTTGAGCGCGTTCTCTATCGCACTACGATCACTGGTGATATTCCCGTCGGTCCCGATGGATTCCGTTCGGAAATCGTTGAAGGTGAAGTGTTTAACAGCAACTTGCCTAGCGTTTTGAAGAAAAGGGCTGAAGAGTTGAAAGCAGAACCAGTTCTTGCTTAGAATTTGATTAGTTTGTAAAGTAGTGGCAATTCATGAATTGCCACTACTTTGAGTTGTTCGCCCTATCAATTTCTTAACTTTGCGATCGCCGATTGCCTTTCGGAACTCAACAACGAAGCCAACCATTTTACTTGCCTAATCTCGGCTAGAAACAGACAACTCTAACGGGTTGCTACGGTTTTGTATCACGGTTGAGTTCACATGCTTCAGATACTACTAGCTTAGCGCAGATCGCTAGCTGCATGTCAGGTGTAACAACGTGTTAAGCTGCGATCGCAAAACCAAATTCCCACAGATTCCCGCAGTAAAAGTTTAGGGAATATCGCTTGGCACATCCTTGCTTTCACTGAATCCTGTGTGATATTGTAGGATTAATAAAGTACAGCTTACCGATAGGAATGCCGTAGATACGCGATCGCTATCTCCAGTTTTAGAGTTATCAATTTTATGAAACAAAATCGCCTACTTGCTGCCACACTTACTTTTATAGTAGCTTTCGTTGCAGTTCTCTCCTTCAGCTTTTTTGCCCCTCCCGAAAAGATTTTAGCAGCACCTTCAACTCAAAATCGTGTTGTCAGTTTGTATGATGCTTTTGGGAAAAGGAACATCCGCTTGATTAAAGACTGGGGCTATAGCTCCCTCATCGAATATAACGGAAAAAGAATTCTCTTTGATGGCGGTAATAATGCCGATACCTTCAAGAAAAATGTAGAAGCGTTAGGTTTAGATCTAAAAACCATCGACTTTGCCGTGTTGTCCCATCCCCATGCGGATCATCTAAGCGGATTTGATTATCTTGTCAGTGTTAATCCCAACGTCAAAATCTATCTACCTGAAGATGTAAATACTTTAGGTGCATCCCGTGATTTTGCGTTTGGAGGTCCCGATCCTACGGCTGCAAGTAAACTGCCCCCTGAAGAACGATATTTTGAGACGGGAGTTAGCAAAGCGTTTCTCACACCTAGTGGCCGTTTTTATCAAGCCAAAAATGTGCAGTATCTCAGTAAGAATCTAGAAGTTGCTCCTGGAATCACCCTAATTGCAACAAAATCTCCTTATCTTGGCGGTTTCAATGGCTATCCACCAAATTCTCCTGAAAAACCTGCTTTAGCTGGATTACCAGAACTTTCTTTAGCACTGCAAACCAGCAAGGGCGAAGTTGTAGTTTCGGGATGCTCACACACGGGCATTGAAAAAATCGTGCAAGCAACCAAAACAGCTTTGGGACGCAATGTTGATACTGTTGTCGGTGGTCTGCATCTATTCCCTTACGACAAACCCTATATTGAGAAACTTGCAGTTCAATTAAAAGATGAGTTAGGTGTGCGCCATGTCGTTCCTACCCACTGCACTGGACATTTAGCCTTCGGGATCTTCAGAAAGGTTTTCGGAAAGGAATATGAATCTGGTGGACTAGGCAGTCAAATCACTTTCTCTTCTTGATTGTTTATGTTTATTTAGATAAGCTAATCGGCATTTATCTTTCCAAGCTACATCCCTTGATGTAAGCGTTTCACGCCCACTGTCATGCAACTTAAATGCCGATTAGCTTAGTGTTTCAAACTTGTTGAATCATAAGCAATCGCCAATAACTTCTCGAAACTCAACAACGAAGTCAACCATTTCTAATGGCTTAATCTTTGCTAAAAGTAGATAGCTTTAACGGACGCATTGGTCAGGTATAACGTCAAAGATAACGGCTGTGCGACAGACTATGGCGTTGTCTATAGCGCATTGTTTGACCATCGGCTATTCGATTTCAGGATAATGCTCAATTTTCGCTTCTGTAGGGAGTATCGTTAGCCCAAAGTAGTCACAAATTCTGCGTGCTGACTCATCTGCCTGCATCATGCTCGTATCAATTGTGAGTCCTGACGACGGTATCGGCGGAAATTGGTCTAGATTGTTTTTCCTAATCTTCCTGAACGTTTCAACGGAGCGGAGTTTCATAAACTCTGCTCTCGAAGGATTCTCAACCCTTCGCTCTAACTCGTCTATCGGACAGATTAGTTCGACGAAATGAACCTCTCCTCCTTCAACGTTAACGGTGTTGGTCGTCATCGTGATGAATTCTGGTCGAACCGTCACCTCTGGAGCGAAGGTGAAAATTATCGAAATGCTTTCCTTTGCGGCTGCGCTAAATACCGATAGCCACATTTCTTCTCGCAGGTGAATGAATGGTTCCGAGCCAAATTGAAACACGGATAATAGAGTATCGACCACGAGATGATTGTGAAATAAACGAAACCCTGTGAGATCTTGTAAGGATCGACCAATCGTGAGCTTTCCTGACGCAGCCGAGCCATGAAGAAATATCAATTTCATTTGACAGACTATATGTTGTTTTGCAGATTACAGTATCTTTTGACTATTAGTAATTCTACGGCATTGGCGATCGCATATCAATTTCTTAACTTTGCGATCGCTAGTACTGTAAGCCGTGATTTTTAGGCGATCGCCTCAATTATCTATTTACTAAATGGTTTGCGGTATTGCGATCTCCCAATCTTCCACTGTCAAAGCCCATCGTTCATGGTCTCGCCATTGTTCATTGATTTTTAGGTATCGGCGGGAAAAACCTTCCTTCGTGAAACCTAATCGCGTTACCAAATTAATGGATGCAACGTTCTCAGGCTGGATATTGGCTTCAATTCGATGTAAACCAAGTGTACCAAAAGCGTAATTGATCGATAAACGTACACCCTCCGTCATCAATCCCTGACCTGCAAAATCTACACCGACATAATAACCAAGATAAGCATTTTGAAATGCTCGATAGAAGATTTGACTGAAATTTGCTATTCCAATAATTTTATCGTCAGTCGAACGACAAATCAATAAACCTTCAAAGTCCTCATTTTGGCAACGATTGATGTAGTTTATGCACGCTTGCTCAGTGAGTGGAGGAAAAGCCCAAGGGAAATGGAACTCCTTGCTTTTTCGGTGAAGAGATAGCAATTCTTGACAATCCTCTTCGGTTGGTTTTCTAATAAAAACGCGAGATGCCATACAGTGTATCGTCAAGGTCAAATAGTACAGCTTTAATCATAAATTAGAGCAGCAAAATACTTTCATAATGTTCTACGGTGGGAAAGGGATCGTAAAAGTGGTGAAGTAGCGATTGCCATTCTTGATATTGTTGCGACTGTCTAAAACTGATTGTATGATCTTCTAATTTTTGCCAACGCACAAGGAGAATATAGCGATTTTTAGTTTCTAGACAACACTGTAACTCATGGGAAATATAACCCGACATCGAAGCAATAATTTTTGAGGCAACTTTGAAAGCACTTTCAAAATCTTCCGTCAAATCAGGTTTAACATCAAGAATCGCAACTTCTAAAATCATAATCCACGTATCAAAACTTGTTTCAGAACTAAACAAAAAGATTTAATCATATTCTACCGCGAGAAAGAGAAAGTAGGCTTGCTGTATCTAACCACCCAAAAGCCACTTCAACAAACTGCTTGCCTCCAATCTCAACCTCTTTTTCATACACCTGCTGTCCACCCAAGGCTCTATAGAAGTTACAAGCAGGATTCTCAGCCAAAGCCCATATCAGCATAGAATGGATATCTAATTGCGCCAGTCTTTCGGCAACAGCACCAACTAAACGATGCCCAATTTTTTGCTTTTGATGGCTTTGTAAAACATAGATTGCGGTCAATTCACCAAGATAAATGCGATCGCCTGTTCGTTCCAAACCACCACTGGCAAAGCCGACAATTTGCCCCAAATCATCTTCCACTACATAGACAAAATAATTATTAGGATGGCTCATCACTTGATGCCACATCTTTTCTCGCTGATCGTAAGACAAGTTCTCTAAGTGTTCATCAGGAATAATCCCGCGATAGGCAGTGCGCCAAGTATCGACATGAACCCTAGCGATCGCTGGTACATCGTTAATATTTGCCTCTCGTAAAATCATAGGTAATCCTCACTCACCTGTTTATATATCTTCAGCCATGCGCTGTAATGCTCTTTTGCCCATGACTGTATATCTCGGATCGTTTGTTAGCCCTAAGTCTAGTAAAATCACACCAAAAGAGATCGCCCATCCCTGCGACCGTTGTAATGTTGCCTCGGAAATATTGCCATAGGTAGCGATCGCCTGTTGTCGTGCCTCGCGATCGCCAAAGAGCATCCAGTTCGCAGCTAGATCGGTGGCAATATCCCCTGATGTCATATCACCCCAATCAATGATTCCTGCGATCACGCCATTTTTTACAAGGATATCTTGCTTAGCCGTCCCCGAAAAACCAAATCGCTCAGCACCTAGTAGTCTGCCACGCCAACTTTGCTGGGTTCAACATCAGCTTTTATAGGTTCAATAATGGGGTATAAAGACTTCAATTTAACTCTAGCATTGGAACTAGAGAAGCGCCAGTTGACAGTAGCTTTATGAGAGTTACGGCTGTCTGTCCAGAAGGTAACCTGCTCAGATAGAATCTCTTTAGTGGGAATACGGCGGTCAAGACACTGCCGCGATAGCACCGAAAATTCAATTTCAACTTGATTAAGCCAACTCGCGTGTTTAGGTGTGTAATGAAACTCAAGTTTTTTGAGGATACGATTAGCTTCCTCAGGCGCAAAAGCTTCATAGAGGGTAGCAGGATGATGTGTATTCAGATTATCAATCACCACTCGAATTAGGTCAGCTTCAGGGCGATGAACATCGACTAAAGTCTTCATCTGATGAGCAAAATCTGCTTTGGTGCGATGGTCAGTCACTTGCATATGTCGCCATCCAGCCAAGGGTTCAAAGATACCAAATAAATTAACCACCCCATTGCGTTTGTACTCATAGTCATAACGTTCAAGTTTTCCAGCTTCTGCGGGTATAGGAGTACGAACTTCAGCAATCAAAGGGCAAGGACGTTCGTCAAAGCAAATCACTGGTCGCTTGGCATCATAAGGTTCGGCATACAAATCTAGTAAATCTTCCATCCGACAAACGTATTTTGCATCAACTTCAGGAATACACCATTGTTCTTTCAACCAAGGCTTAATTTCGTTTTTTTTAATGTTTTTCTTACAGTCTCATCAGAGATTGAGGCTACCAACTGCATATCTACCAATCGATCTGCTAATAGTTGCATCGTCCATGTTGCTCTTCCTTCTGGCGCATCCGAGCAAGCTGTAGCAATTAAAAATGCTTCACCTTTGCCATCAAGTTTGTGACCTCTAGGTGGGTGCGGACGATCTTTCAATGCTTCTTCTAAACTCGTAGCGAATACATATTTTTCTCTCATCCTCTCTACGGTCGAAATATTTACCCTTACGGTCTCGGCGATTTTAAGGTCACTCTTGCCTTCATTTGCCTCTAATAAAATTCTCGCCCGCGTTATTTTCCTTGCCGAATGCTTCCCTGTTTTGACGATAGCCTCCAGTTCTTTCACTTCTACTTCCGTCAATTCCACGATATACTTTTTCTGACTCATATTCCCTCATCGGTTTTGAGGCATTTTACCTGATGCAATCCCACTAGGCAAATTTAGCTTGGCTTACTACTAGCTTTCTCACCCTCATACTTTTGAGGTCATATTCTGGTCTAAGCTCATCTTCCATCTCTAGATCCGATGACTGCATACATTTGCTGTTTTGTTGTTATCAGAATCAAATCACATAAAAATATTATATATTATATCAGTACGTTTCATGGAATAAAAATCCGCCTCGCGCCCCGATAACTATCAATATCAAGCGTAATTTCAATCAAGCTTTCAACACAACGCCCACGATAATCTATATCATTCAACAAGCGATCAGCATTAGCAATTGTAAACACAGGCAAAGAATTTGAAGTGTTTTCTTCACGCATAACCTGCTCTAGCGAATCCTTACCTTTCATACTGCGATTAGCAGTGAGTAAAATCATCTGTTTTTCCTGAGCCAAACGCCAAACCACCCTGTCATTGCTATCGATCGCTAAATCAACCTCCGCGAAATTGACAAACTGAATTGGCAAAACATCCAACCAACCCTGACTAGCGATCGCACCAAACAAAGCAAGAGCGTGACCTTTGAGATTGTGATCGATCAAGAAAATCATACCTTTAACTCACGCTGCGATCGCATTTTCTGAAGCTTTTTCCAAGCAGCCTCATTGCCAGTTTTTACCTTTGCAGCAGTACTAATTAGGCGATCGCGATTTTGATTAGCATAATATACTTGAAGTTCTTCAGTCTCTCGAATCACTTGAGCATACTCAGCTTCCACCACATCCCGATTTATTTCAATGTAGGATAGAGCCGCATTAATTTGCTCATCCGTAAGTTCAAATAAACCTTGGATAAACTTAGCAGGATATTGAGACTTCACATAGTCCATCACATCATAAAGAGTAATGCGAGTCCCAGATATTGTTAAACCTCTTTCAGTGCGGGTAATCACGACTTTTTTATTAGATTGAGAAATAATATCCATAGCCTCCTAATAGCCTAGCTCCATCATACATTTATTCAAAGAAAAAATAACCCCAGAACCATAACTCAAATTATAGCCACTATAACTGGAGCCATTGGGTTATCTGGGGTCTACGGAAATATTCTAACTTAATGCTGAAACGATTAACTTTGATAAGGACGAGGAAGTAACCGCAACCGATGCGCCATGTCCTGTTCGCTATTGTTCTTTCGACCATAGCCCCAGCCTAAAGTGCGCCGATATTCGCCCATGATGCCGCGATCGATTAATTCATCCTCATTCACCGCCACATTCGTATGCGACTCTGGCGCAACATAGAGCGCATCCGCAGGACAATATGCCTCACACATGAAACAGGTTTGGCAATCTTGCTGACGAGCGATCGCAGGTGGTTGATTGGGAACTGCGTCAAAGACATTGGTGGGACAGACTTGAACGCAGACATTGCAACTGATGCAGAGTTTATGGCTGACAAGTTCGATCATGACGCGGCTCCTGAAGGGATTTTTACGAGTGGTGTGGTTGGAGATGGTGCTGCATTAGATGGAGAGGCGATCGCTTCCGTAATCCAGTCACGTCTGACCCAGAGGCGATCTAAACCGCCTGTGGCTTGGTAATAGCGCTGATTGGGATCGGTTTCCGTATAGTCGGTGCGAATATGTCCGCCACGAGT
Organism: Pseudanabaena sp. ELA645; assembly: GCA_037129985.1. Classification (GTDB taxonomy): domain Bacteria; phylum Cyanobacteriota; class Cyanobacteriia; order Pseudanabaenales; family Pseudanabaenaceae; genus Pseudanabaena. The sequence goes on from JBAXTW010000040.1 coordinate 25,464, forward strand.
TTCCTTGCGATGCAATGCGCTGAAATAGCCCCATCGTGCCACTGCGGTGAGAGAAGCGGCGCGGCGAGAGAATTCCACATCGCGTACCGTGTCCTGATGGGGATTGGCTTGCAACTGTTCCCATAGCTTTTCTAATTTGGAAAGAGAATCTAACAGCCCTTGTTCGGAACGGAAGAAATTTTTATCGAGGGGAAATACTTCATCTTGCACACCCTTGACGATCGCCTCACTATCAAATTTTTCGGAAGAGGATGAATGCGATCGCAGTCCTGCTTGTCCCGCAGGGTAAGCTTTTCGTTCATTAGCATGAGCGCCCAAACTCAGCGCAAAGGCGGCAGCTCCTGCTCCAGCCCATTGTCCTGTGGAAATTGCCCAAGCTGCATTCGGTCCACCACCACCAGAGGCTAAACCTGCTAGAAATTCACGGGAAGCAGCATCCCCTGCGGCGTAGAGTCCCGCGACTTTGGTGGCACAGGTTTCATCTACGAGTCTGATGCCACCCGTACCGCGTACCGTTCCTTCCAATAGTAAGGTCACAGGTACTCGTTCTGTATAGGGATCGATGTCTGCTTTTTTGTAGGGTAAATAGGCGATGAAATGGGATTTCTCAATGACAGCTTTTACTTCATCGGTAGCGCGATCGAGTCTTGCATAAACAGGTCCTTTCAAGAGCGCCGTAGGTAGGAATAAGGGATCGCGGCGACCATTGGTATAACCGCCTAGATCGTTACCTGCCTCATCGGTAAAGCTTGCCCAACCAAAGGGAACGCCTCTAGTGACGGTAGCATTGAAGGCGGTAGAAATTGCGTAATGACTAGAAGCTTCCATACTAGAGAGTTCACCACCAGCTTCCACTGCCATTAACAAGCCATCGCCTGTATTGGTATTGCAGCCGAGTACTTTGCTTAAGTAAGCACAGCCACCATTGGCGAGAACGGCGGCTCCTGCGCGAACGGTGTAATAGCGATTGTGCTGACGTTGTACACCTCTCGCTCCTGCAACGGAACCATCTTCTGCTAAGAGCAGTTCTAAGGCAGGGCTTTGATCGAGAATCTGTACACCTACCTTCAGAAGATTCTTGCGAAGGACACGCATATATTCGGGACCATAGTAGCTCTGGCGCACTGATTCACCATTCTCTTTAGGGAAGTTATAACCCCATTCTTCAACGAGGGGCATACTTAGCCACGCTTTCTCAATGACGCGCTCGATCCAGCGAATGTTACCTAAAGTTTGAGTGGAGCGATAACGATCCCATTTGACCTTTTCCCAATTGTCGGGCGTAGGAGCCATCACGCCATTACCACTAGCGGCGGCGGCTCCACTGGTTCCCAAGAAACCTTTATCGGCAATGATTACCTTTGCGCCATGAAAAGCTGCTGACCATGCCGACCATGCGGCGGCAGGTCCACCACCAATTACCAATACATCGGCAGTTAACTGAAGTTCTTTTTCTCTTTCAATACACATTGTTTTTCCTTTTTCCTTTCGATCTAGGGTGTTGAAACTAAAAGTCGAGCTGTTTCAGGAGTTCCTGTAAACTCAAAGAATTTTTCATCAAGAGGTTTCGCAATGGTTTGACCATCAAAGCGGTGGCGGCCTACTGCTTGTAAGTTATCTGTGGATGTAAACTGGAAATCAACTTCAGAAAAATTATTTTCTTGGAAAATTTCGCGCACCCTTTTTGCATGATTGATTCCGTCGCGTTGCCCTCTTGTCCAGATCGCAAAAGCACCTGTTTTAGAAAAATAGGCAAGGTTGCGAATTAGTTTTTGCAGAACCTCTTCATTGGGCAAATTCCCAAAGACACCCACGACAATCACGAGGTCCGCAGGAACAGCGCCAACGTAAGCGGATGTGAGCGTGGCATCGCCGTTGATGAATTCAATTTGCTCGGTTAGTCCTAATTTGGCGATCGCCTCTTTGCCACGTTCTACCAATTTAGGATCGAGTTCCACTAATCGCGCCCTGACATCCTTAGCACGGGGATGGGTTTCCAAAACTCCTAATAAATCACGTCCATCGCCCGAACAAGTACTGACAACTTGAATTGTCCCTACGGGGGCAGCATCAAGGCTGTCAGAGATATATTTCTGAACGATCGCTAATCGTTGCTGTAAAAGCTCCTGAGAGTTGTAAAGATCGTGCCATGCAAACCAGTCTTTAGGCATAATATTAGTTCCGTTAATTTTGAAATTGGTGTAGAAGTTAAAGATTTCTGAGATCCCCCCAGCCCTCCTTAAAAAGGGGGGAGAATTTTCTTCTTCCCCCTTTTTAAGGGGGATTGAGGGGGATCTTTAAGCAATCTAAGGCGCAGAGACAAACAAACCAGCCTTTTCGGGAGTTCCTGTAAACTCAAAGAAATGTTCGTCAAGAGGTTCGGAAATGGTTTGTCCGTCAAAGCGATGTCTACCCACTGCCATATTGCCTGTGGCGGTAAACTGGAAGTCAACTTCAGAAAAACTATTTTCTTGAAAGATTGCTCTTACTCGTTCTGAATAGTTAAATCCATCGCGATGTCCTCTAGTCCAGATCGCAAAGGCTCCTGTTTTCGCAAAGTAGGCAAGATTGCGAATTAGTTTTTGGAGAACTTCTTCATTGGGTAAATTGCCGAAAATACCAGCGACAATCACGATATCCGCAGGAACATGATCGGCAAAGTTAGCGGTAAGGGTGGCATCACCATGAATAAATTCAATTTGCTCAGTCAGTCCTAATTTAGCGATCGCCTCTTTGCCACGTTCGACTAATTTAGGATCGAGTTCTACTAACCGCGCTCTGACATCTTTCGCGCGGGGATGGGTTTCCAAAACTCCCAGCAAATCACGTCCATCGCCTGAACAAGCACTGACAACTTGAATCGTGCCTGCGGGAGCAGCATCAAGGCTGTCAGATATATATTTCTGAACGATCGCTAGTCGTTGTTGTAAAAGCTCCTGAGAGTTATAAAGGTCGTGCCATGCAAACCAGTCTTTAGCCATGATATTAGTTCCTTTAATTTTGAGATAGATAATGCATTTCATTGCGAATCGACTTGGAAATTAGCGGTAACTGTCGCCAAAACCAAGCCGAAGCGAGAATACAGATACTGCCAGTAACCAGCAAAGTATTGGGCGCACCGAGCCAATGGGCAAGAGTTCCCGTAAATAGATTACAGATTGGTAACATCCCAATCAGCGAAAGAGAATAGAAACTCATCACCCTGCCGCGCTTGCTGTCATCGACAATAGTTTGAATCACGGTGTTGCTACAGGAAATATGCAAAGTGGAAATACCTCCCATGATTACGAGTAAAGGTAGCGAAATCCAGAGAACATTGGAGTAGGCATAGGCGATCGCACAGATACCAATGGAAAATGGACAAATGGCAATCAATCGCTCTAAACCCGCTACTTGGCGACGTTGGCTGAGATAAACCGATGAAAGGATGGCTCCAAAAGCAGGAGCCGCACTCAACCAGCCCAAAATCTTTTCGCCACCTTGGAGAATTTCGGCAGCAAAGACTGGTAATAACACCACATGGGCAAATCCGAAGATTCCTTGCAGAGCTAGTAGCAAGATAATCGCCTTCAAGGGCAGAAAATTGCCAACATAATTAAATCCTTCCTTTAAGCGATGCCAAGTACTGACATTTTGAGGAATGGGAATGGGCTTACTCGCAGGAATGGTCATCACCGCCAACGCCCAAATTGCCGCCACATAACTGAGCGTGTCATAGAGAAAACAGAACTTCACGCCCACAGTCGCCAGTAACAGTCCGCCGATCGCAGGGCCAATTAAGCGCGAACAGGCAAGCATTGTCGAATTAATGGCGATCGCATTGCTTAAGTCCCGCCGATCCTCCACCATTTCCGAGACAAAGGCATGACGCACAGGCATATCTAGCCCCTTGAGAACACCGCCGAGAATACTGAGAATTAATAATGACCAGAATTCGGCTAACTCCAAAGCGGTAACTAGAGTCAGGGTTGCCGATACGCTAATTCCAAGAATTTGCACCAATTTTAAAAGAGATTTACGATCCCAGCGATCACTAAGTACACCTGAAAAGGGAATCAGAATTAAAGACGGCAAAAAACCTAAAAATCCTGATAAACCTAGCAACCAAGGGGATTTCGTTAGATCATAAATCAACCAAGGGATCGCCATCTGGGTCATGAAGGTTCCCGATAGAGAGAACACCTGACCGATGATATAGAGGCGGAAATTGCGGACTTTAAAAGCAGGAAAGCTTTTGTAAATGCTATTGGTGATTTTATTAGTAATGGAATTGCGGGGAGGATCAATCAACTCCGTAGGTAATTGATCAACCTGATGTAAATTCACCTTATATAAGTGCGATCGCCGTTTGGGATTTTCCATATCCATATGTGATTCCTCCTACTGTGCCTGTGCGGAAACTGAATGCTCTGCACCTGATTTCACCCAAGAGGCGATCGCAGGTAAAAACTGCACAAATAGAAGAGAACCAACAATGCAAACCGCACCGCCAATAATCAGCGTATTTTGCGCTCCAATTACATTTGCCGAACTACCCAAAATCAAATTCCCAAAAGGCGACATTCCCATAAAGCACATCGTATAGAAGCTCATCACTCTTCCCCTCTTTGATTCTTCTACCCCATGCTGAATAACGGTATTACTGGCGGCAACCTGAAGCGTCGAGCTAAATCCAACTACCGTTAATGCTGCTACCGATAGCCAAAATACATGGGAAAGCGAAAAAACAATCATGGCAATCCCCAAACTGGCTGGACAGAAAGCAATTAATCGATGTAGTCCCTGAATCCCTGTACGGAAGCTGAGATAGAGACAGGCAAAGACTGCCCCTAGCGCCGATGCTGCGGTCAAGAATCCCATTGTCGCGGCATCACCTTGAAAAACCTGTACTGAAAAAATTGGTAACAAGGTCGAGTAGGACATATTAATCAGACTTGCCAAAGCTAGCAACAGCAATAGAGACCGAATGGGGACAACCTTGTAGGTGTACTTGAAACCTTCCTTAAGATTTTGCCAAGGATTTTTCTTGGGGGATTCCACTTTGCGAGGAGCAATCCGCATGGCAAATAGCGCCACTAATACCGCAATGTAACTCACGCTGTCATAGAGAAAACAATAACCCGCACCAACTGAAGCGATCGCAATTCCTCCCACCGCAGGACCGAGTAGCCGCGCCGTATTCAGAAACGCATAATTCAAAGAGATCGCGCTATTCATCTCTTCGCGATTGACAATATCCGTCACAAAAGCATGGCGAATCGGCACATCCAAACCCTTAAGCACACCGCCCAGAGTTCCCAGAAATAGCAACACCCAAAAATTCGCCCAACCGAAAAAGCTGGTAATCATCAAGGTGATCGAGATCGAAACCCCAAGTACCTGCAACAAAATCATCAAGTATTTGCGATCGTAGCGATCGGCGAGAATACCTGAGACGGGAGCGAGTAGAAATACGGGCAGTTGCCCAAAAAATCCTGCTATACCCAACAATAGCGCTGAATCTGTGACCTTATAAATCAGCCAAAGAACGGCTACTTGGGTCATAAAGCTACCCGTCATCGATAAGCTTTGACCAGCAAAATAGAGTCGATAGTTGCGCGATCTAAATGCTGGCAGATCCACATTAAAATTGAACCAGCCCATTGATGTCTTTGCCATGCGGATAGTTTTTGTAAGACTAATAGTTAGATATTCTAAGTAATAATCACACAATCATCTGGCATAGCTACAGATTTCGTCAAGTTAGCTACGTTACAAATATTTGATAATATCCCTCACACCACTCTCAGGCAACAAGCACCAAATTCTAAACTATCTGCCTGTTGTAATTAGCGATTACTTTTGCAATTTTTCCTGTCGAGCCTACTTCTACGAATTCACCTGTCTTTATGCCTCTTTGATTGACGTAGTAAAAAACAATACTGGATACTCCCCATAGCACATCGATAAGCTCAAATTTGAGGTCAGGAGCAAGTTCAAGCCCCTTTTTGAAATAATCCCGTAGTGCATCTTTACCTTTGACTGTTCCCGATGGATCATTAAGGATTTTTGCCGCAATAGGTGACACCAAAACCACATCCTCTTCGTAGTGCGATAGAATTTCGTCAAGGTCATGAGAATTCCACGCCTGAACCCAATGCTCTGCAAGTTCATGGGTCTGCTCTTTAGTCAACATATCTGCTCCTGTAAATGAATTTATTGGTAGCTACTTAAAAAATATGGCATTTGTTGGGCTTCCTTTATGCAGGCTTTCTGCTGGCTTTTAAAAACAAAGGCCATTGAACTAATTTAGTTTTTTCAGGCTCATTCCAGATTGTTTGCAATTTTAGCTCCAGTTGCTCAACTGGGTCGCTTCCAAGTTCTGCTGAATAGCGTTTCACCGCAGACCAAGTACGGTAATACCCTAATAATTGCTGTAAATTCCATTCTACCTTCATTGAAAATTTTTTTTGGATGTTAATTTTATCAAACGGAAGGATTAAATCACGATAGCGATTCCTTAGTTGGTGATTGCCGCTTGCCCAAAATCGGTCAATCGGCTCAAGTAAATTCTTAGCAGTAATTTCATCAATTTCGGGTTCAACTTCTAACCGACCATAGCCCCAAACAGCTAAAACACCTTTTGGTTTTAGTACTCGTTCCACTTCTTGAAAAAACTTTTCTTGGTCAAACCAGTGTATCGCCAAAGCTACTGTAACCAAATCAAATGACTGGTTTTCAAATGGAGTATGTTCAGCAGGGGAAACACTGTAGTTTATCTTAGGATGTGTGATGCAGTTTTGAATTTGCTCGACACTAATATCAGTTGCTTCAACATGGGAAAAAAATTCTGTACAGGAAATGGCTGCTTGCCCATTGCCAGTTGCACAATCCCAGACGCGATCGCGATATTCGGAAATTTCGCTCAAATATAAAAAAAGCTCATCGGGGTATTGAGGTCTATGTTTGGCATATTGTTCCGAATTGAGCGAAAAGCTTTGAATGTTGTTCATTGTTACTCCGATAAAAAGAGATGGAAGCCCAACGGTCTAGTTGAACCGCCGCAGTTAAGCTTTGACTTTTGAAGAGCACTTTTGATGAAGTCGGCTCTAACGCAGTGTTAGGCTGCTATACGGGAGTAGCTCGTAAACGAATACCAAGTGACTGTATAACTTTTAAAACAGTGGCAAATTCTGGGTTACCTTCGAGTGACAAAGATTTATAGAGGCTTTCGCGTCCTAATCCTGTTTCACGGGCAATATTTGTCATTCCTTTGGATCGAGCAATATCTCCTAATGCTGCTACCACTAGATTAGGATCGCCATCTTCAAGAGCCGCTTCAAGATAAGCTGCCATGTCTTCTTTGGTTTCTAGATGTTTTGCTGCATCCCAAAGCGAGGTTTTAACTTTGTTCATGCTGTCTCCTATAGGTTTTCTGATAAGTCTAGGGCTGTTTTGATGTCTCGATCTTGAGTACGTTTATCGCCTCCTGCAAGCAACACGATTAATATATCGCCTCTTTGTACGAAATACACTCGATATCATAGTCAATGCGAAGTTCTGATACACCTTTCCCTATCGTTTTTACGTCACCAGGATTGCCCATAGACAACCGCCGAATACGAATGTTTATACGCGCCTTAGCTTCCCGATCGCGCAGTGATTTAAACCACCGAGAATAGAGTTCAGTCTCCCGAATTTCAATCTTGCTTTAAGTGTATCCCATGGGATACGGAAAGACAAGCAATAGGAAAACTTGCTTAACTACTTTTGTTCAAGTGCGATCGCACTGGAGATAAATACGTGCTACGGATCAGGGTCGAGGTGCTTTCCTCGTTGCCAAAATAGTTGATGCCTCTGGACGCACGCGCACCTCGGTTGCAAAGAGATCTGGGTGCTGTAGCCATTACTGACGCGCCAGCGTAACTGAACGACCATCGGCATCGCTTGGGAGGGCTTCTTCGGGCCAAAACTTCAGAGGCGGATGGAAGTCATCGAGTACCAATGTCCCACCTGGCTTTAACAATGCTACTGGGTCTGCTGGCGGGTCATTGGCTCGTTTGCCACCTCCCCCACCATCCAGAATCAGGAGATCAAAAAGTCCGTACTCCTCGATCAAGCGCCAATCTCCATGCAGCACTGTCACATTGGGCAGGTGAGCAAAGAGGGCTTGGCAGGCTGCGGCTCGTGTGGCATCGATTTCAACGCTAACGATCTGGGTTTCCAGCCCAACAGCGCTCGCGACCCAGGCGAGTCCCGTGCCACATCCTGTCCCAGTTTCGCCGATGATCCCGCCAGCACGACCCCGTGCTAGCACCTGTAAAAGTTCGCCCTGTTCTGGCGTACAGCAAGCAACGAACCCCAGTTGGTTCGCAAGTGCAACGGTTTGGGCTACTAGCGGCGGTAAGTCTGTCCGCGTGGTGTATAGCTCTGTCTTGTTCATCGGCAGATCCCTATGCGTAGATTACTAAAGGAAGAACGGGTAACGGTAGATGATTTGTCATTGAGTGCGATCGCTGATCGTGTAGGTTGGGTTAAGGAACGCAACTCAACTATGAGAAATGATAACCTCATTGTCAAGTTACTGCTATCTCTCTGACGAAGTGAGAACTCCAATTTTATTAGCGAGGAAATATTAAGGTAAGGAATAAAGGCAATGTTGGGTTTCGTCAACTCAACTCAACCTACAATATTGGCGATCGCACTACAAGCGCCATATTGCTCTTAGACTTTGTATAGAGCTTATCTGACGTTGATTAATCACCCCTGAAGTCCATTCAGATTGTTGTAAGACTTGGCTGGTCAAGGCAAATGGCACAATACCTCTCTTGCTGGTAAAATACTTTTCCTTCTTTTTTTCAAAATCGTAGTTTTGAGCTTCAGAATTCATTTTTCCAGACAGCAAAGCTAAATTACCAATACGATGTACATATTGGATACGTTCCTCCTCAATGGGGAACCATTGAAGCCAAGTACTTCCCTCGCTTGGATTTTGAGGAAGGACGTGTTCAATAGTAATAACTGGGTAGTCATAACTCGCTTCTCCTTGAGAAAGAGCAGAATCAAGGCGTAGTAGAACATATTTTCTAATCCGTTTGATAAGGTACAAATCTCCATCAAGCGTTTTGACAATGCGATCTATTTCATCAGCCGTCAACTGAAGCGGAGAATCTGGTGCATACAAATCTATATTTTTTTCAATAGCAGCAAGTAGTTTTGCATACCTCTCTATACGATCATTAATATCTGCACGCAGAATCATTAAACCTGCTGACAACCTTTCGAGATCCGTGAAGAAACGCTTTAAGCTATCAGGATTCTGGCTATTTCTAGAGAAGTATAGTATGGCTGTTGGAACCCAGTCAAAGTTATCAATTTGATTCAACCAACGGAACAAAGAATTGATAGCTCCTGCTTCTTTATCACTATGGTAATTTTCTGCCTTAATGATTTCTAGCGCATCAGAATATGGTTTAAGTACTCCCTCAATAAATTTTTGTGGCTCTTTTTGCGGCTGAATATACTTACGAAATTCATTAAGAGCTGTCTCGCGTAATTTTGCTTTGCGAAAGATCATGCGAATATGTGAAAATAACTCTTGGAATGTCTCACGACCTAAATCTTCTTCTTCGTCTTCCCAAATTCTTGTATACTTGTCCTGCTGTAATGGAGGAATTGCCCCAATAATTTCTGATTTAAGCAAATCAGTAAGACTTAAATCTAGACCACGCGAATTTAGAACAGAGAATATACGATACGCTGAATCAAGATCAGGAGTATAAACTACGACTAAAAAACAGCGCATCATTAGGTAATGAGCAAAACGATTTCGCTGCTGTTCAGAAAACGCACTAAGTTCTCTAAGAAAATAGTTTGTATTAGTTTGAATGTTCTTTTGGCTATCTGTTAGCTGTGAATTGTCAAGTTTCAAAAGATCGTCTAATTTATTCTCATCTTGTATATAGCGGCGGAAGAAATCCTCATCTTTCTGTCGCAATTTAAGACGATAACGATTCTCTTGACCTTGAATTATTTTGCCTTTTTGATAAATATAATCAGTAATTTCTAAAGCAATTTCATCGCTTGTCAAACTTCTCAAAACGGATAGAAGAATCGTAAGAGTTGTCAATCTTTGTTGCCCATCAACTACATCAGCTTCAGGAGCATCTTCACTCTTGATCAAAACGATGCTTCCCAGAAAATAGGGGTTTGTATCAGTTACAGATTCAGAACCATCACCTAAAAAAGATAGGAGATCTGTTAATAGCTCACTTGCTTGTTCTCTTGTCCATGCATAAGGTCGCTGGTAAGCTGGTATCGAAAACGCAAAATCATTACTAAAGACTTTAAATAGTGCTTTCTCGGTAGCGTGAATATTAACTGGCATAGAGATTTAACTGGGTGAAAAGAGGTTTTTCTTGAAGAATAGAAAGAGGTTATATGCTATTTCTTACCATGTATCAGATATTAGAGGGAATTTCTATCTAATGTCACTATAAACAATATAGGCTGAAAGTCAAATTTCTGACTAATCACCTTATTTCCTATACTATACAGAAAAATTCTGCCTAAGCTCCTGTTTTAGGATGATTATACGGAATTTTTCTACCTAATCATCGAAATAGGCAGATTAGCCAGATTTTTTAGGCAATATTTATTTAGAGCAATAAAGATTGCCGATTCAAACTTGAAATGCAACGGGTTCTGATGAAGCAAAGAATACTTCGT
>JBAXTW010000041.1:0-35080 GCA_037129985.1 Pseudanabaena sp. ELA645
TGGGGATATATCAGCAGTATCTAAGGCAAAAGCAGAAACGGCGGCGGCGAAAAAGTCGGAATCAGAAGCGAAGTGTAATTCCGAATCGAATTGGAATTGAGAATCGTCCCCAGATCGCGGATTTGAAGACAGAGATTGGACATTGGGAAAGTGATACTGTGATTGGCAAGAACCATGCAGGTGTAGTGGTTACACATGTTGACAAAGCGTCGAAGTACCTAGTGGCTGGACTCGCTAAAAATAAGACAGTGGGAGAAATAAATAGAGTGACGCTGAAACTATTTGAGCCGATAAAACCAGACTTCCGTAAGACGATGACCTTTGATAATGGAAGAGAATTCTGTGGACATAAGAAGCTATCTGAAAGCTTGAAACTAGAGACTTTCTTCGCCAATCCATATCATTCATGGGAGCGTGGATTGAATGAACATACAAATGGATTAATTAGAGAATTCTATCCTAAAAGCACTAACTTCAAAATCGTGAAAGAAGAAGACTTTCAGAGAGCCGTGGATTTTATAAATCACAGACCGAGAAAATCTCTTGACTATCGCACCCCTTACGAAGTATTCTTTGCTTCATCAGAACCCGTTGCATTTCATCCTTGAATTGGCGTGATTTTACTTCACATTTAAAAAAGAAATAATATTACCTAAACAACCAAATCCCTAATATTGGCTTGAAGATCTGGAGCTACTTTTTGCCAGCTTCTAGCAACATTAAAGTTCATATTGATTTTAGCAATCTCTAATAATGAGTCATCAATTGAATAAGTCTTTTCCTCTCGTAACCAAATGAGAATGTCTGCCAAATGCCAAATCGAAGGTGTCCCCTCATAAACTGGCAAAGGGGATTTAGATTGATCTTTGACAAGGAGGTTTCTGATGTTTTGACGAGAACATCCAAGTATCTTTGCAGCATCTGTCAAGCCAACAAAATCTGGTGTTGCCTCAATTAACTTTGCTTGGGGAATTACTGCCTTTACGTCAATGATGGCGCTAGAAATAGCCTCATAAGCTGATGCAGCTTCACGAATAAAATCTAGTGCTATGTAACCTTTCGCTCCAATTCCAATTAAGGCATCATCACATCCATTTTCATATAGTTGCTCAACATACTCGTTAGGGTCAACTAGCGAATGTTGAAGATTAAACTTTAAAGTGAATTCATACTCGATCATTACTCATTCCTCTTCTACGCAAAAATCATCCGCGTTTTTATGCTTTGTACAGTTATCGACGACTAGACGAATTTGCTTCGCATGATTACCAGCATTTTTGGGCGTACTCCAAATACTCGTTATACAAAAAATTCCACACCTACATTCTTTATCATTGTAAGGACAATAGATTTTGCCCCAAGCATGAGCGCCACCAACATCAACGCGCCATCCATTTTGTTCGGCATATCTCAAGGCTGCCTCAATTTCTGACTTTGAGTGAGATCGTCTTGTCATAAAAACTTTTATTTGTACAGGCTACCCCCAAGGCAGGTAGTTGTCAAGTGACAACTAGGTTTAGAAATTAATGTTGGCAAAGTGAATAGTAACGTACCGATCGCTAAACCAACTGCGATCGCCTATCTTCTAGGTAGCTCGCGATCACTTGATAAACTGTCATGAAAATTAGCAGCATAACTTGGATTGCGATCGGCATCTCTAAACCTTAGCCCCAACGGAAAACCGCAGAACCCCAACTTAAACCTGCACCAAAACCTGCGATCGCTATTAGATGATCGGGCTTGATTTTGCCAGCTTGTACCCATTCATCAAGGGCGATCGGGATTGAGGCTGCCGAAGTATTGCCATATTTGCCCATGTTACTGACCGCCTTTGCGGGATCGATACCAAAGCGATTTACCACAGCGTCAATGATGCGCTGATTGGCTTGGTGCAGAATCAACCAGTCGAGATCGTGAACATTGAGATCGGCTTTGTGTAAAGATTTCTCGATTACTTCTGGCACTTGTCTCACCGCAAATCGATAAACCTCCTGACCATTCATCGTAATTGGCTCAAAAGTGCTGCGTCCCGAATAGTTGATATTCAGTAAATCATTACCTTTACCATCGCTTCGCATCTCGAAGCCTAATAAATTATTTTGATTATTTTCGGTATTAGCAGCTTGCAAAACGACAGCACCCGCACCATCGCCAAACAAAATACAAGTCCGCCGATCTTGCCAATCCACCCAACGCGAAAGCACATCGGCTCCGATCAACAACACATTTTTATAAACCCCAGTACGGATATATTGCGATGCGGTAACTACCCCAAACACAAATCCTGAGCAAGCCGCGACCAAATCAAAAGCTACAGCCCGTTCAGCCCCTAAAATTTTCTGTACTCGTCCTGCTGTGCCGAACAGGTCATCACTAGTCGATGTCGCTAAAATGATCAAATCAATATCTTCTGGATTTAGCCCCGCCGCCGCGATCGCCTTTTGTCCAGCCTTAGCCGCCAGATTCGCGACTGAATCTTGCTCTCCATCGGCAATATGGCGCTCTCTGATACCTGTCCGAGAGGCGATCCACTCATCGGTGGTATCTACCATCTGTGCGAGATCAATATTGGTGAGTATGCGATCGGGAACGGCGGAACCGCTACCAATAAAACGCACACCAAGGAGAGAAGATTCAGGATTAGGCATTGTCGGTATTTGATCTGAATGGCTGGATAAAGGGGGCTAAATCTCAATTTGGGGTTAAAGTAGCTGTAGCGCACGCTGCGCGTGCGCTACAGCTTTTTGGATTTTAGATTATGTGGGTGGATCATCGGGGGTGTCATCAGCAGGGACGGAAACCTTGGGTTTAATTTGACCCCGAATGCGTTCAAGCACTCCGTTATCCACAGCATCCTTGGCGACACGGATTGCATTACGGATGCTAACGGCGTTAGAACTGCCATGACTAATCACGCAAATCCCCGCCACACCGAGTAGCAACGCGCCACCATACTCGTCAGCATCTATGCGCTCTTTGACCTTTTTCAGATTCGGTTTCAAAATTAATGCGCCGAGCTTGCCCCGCCAACCCTTAGGAATTTCTTCCTTGAGGATTTGCATCACCGCACTGCCAACGCCCTCCGCGAATTTGAGGACGACATTTCCTGCAAATCCATCACAGACAATGACATCAAACTGCCCCTTGAGTATGTCGCGTCCTTCGGCATTACCTGCAAATAGGATCTGTTGATTTTCCTTTAATAATTGGTGAACCCGAATGGCAAGCTCGTTGCCCTTACAGTCCTCTTCACCAATATTTAACAAACCAACTTTTGGCTCTTGGATACCGATCGCATATTTACTATAGAGCGATCCCATAATCGCAAACTGCTCTAGAAACTTGGGGCGACAGTCTACATTTGCGCCAACATCGAGGATTAATACAGGCTTATGGGGAACCTGTGTGGGAAATAATGCACCGATCGCTGGACGATCCACACCTGGCAAGCGTCCTAAACGCAGTAGCGCCGCCGCCATTGCTGCGCCAGAATGCCCTGCCGAAATCACGGCATCAGCCTGTTTACGCTTGACTAAGTTCATGGCTACGGCGATCGAGGAGTTGGGCTTACGGCGCAACCCTTCGAGGGGTTCATCATCCATTTCGATGATGCCCTCTGATGGCACGATCTCAAGGCGATCGCTTTCTTGATAGTTATGCTGTTTGAGGTAGTCCGCAAGAATTTCGCGATCGCCTACCAGCGCTATATCAACATTTAATTGATTCTGAGCTAATATTGCTCCTTCAATCACTTCGCGTGGGGCAAAGTCCCCACCCATCGCATCTACGGCAATTCTCACTATTTGCGATCCTGTCTGAGTTTTATGAACTAAAACTGTAAAGTAATGTGTTTAAACCTTAAAAAAATTTTAACATTTTGTGCGTAGCCTCACCAATCTGGATTTTAAAATCGTTGCCGAGCCAGTGGCGATCGCCTATAACGCAAGTCCTCAATCAGCGATCGCCTATTCACCATCAGATTTCCATGCGATCGCTTTTTTAACTTCAGGATCGGGTAATTTGCGCGTAATCACTGCCGCCGCTAAAACCATTAATGCTGATACCCATAAACAGCCTACTAACCCATAAAATTCATAAATCAACCCAGAGAGAATAGTTCCTGCTAATCGTCCGCCCGAATTTGCCATGTAATAGAATCCGACATTTAGAGCAACTTTGTCATCATCGGTAAAGGCGAGAACTAGGTAAGAATGCACGGATGAGTTAAAAGCAAAAACTACACCAAAAATTAGTAAGCCGCCGATGATCACGAGGTTTGCGGGGAGGTTTAATTGCAGGGCGATCGCGATAATCGCAGGAACAGCAATGAGGGATGTCGTCCAAAATCGTACAGTTTGCGATCGCGGCGGCTGACCTGAACCAAAGCGCTTAATTAATGTCGGTGCGAGGGATTGAATGATGCCATAGCCAATCACCCAACAAGCTAAGAAGCCACCAACTTGATAGAATGACCAGCCTAAAACACTCCGCAAAAATACAGGCAATCCCACCACAAACCAAACATCTCTAGAACCAAAGAGAAAAAATCTAGCTGCGGATAGAAGATTAATTTCAGAACTTTTGGAGAAGAGTTGTTTGAACTTAACTTTTGCTTTGATTTTGCCCATTCCCTTTGGTATCATAAAGGCTATCCCACCTTCCGCCCTTTGGAGTGTCACACTCAGTTAACGATAGAACCCTTATTTGGTCGGAAGTGCGAAATGTGGGTGATTCAACTATATGATGGTCGCACGATCTTCCCAACGCAATGACAGTAACCGCAAATACATCCCCTGATTCATTTCCAGCCATTTCTGGCTACGACCTTGTTGAGCAACTGTACTTGGGTTCTCGAACAGTAGTGTATCGAGCGATACAACTGGTGACACAGCGTTCGGTGGTGATAAAGGTGCTGCGGCGGGACTATCCCAGTTTTGGGGAATTGATGCAATTTCGCAATCAATACACCATAGCCAAAAACTTGCCCATCCCTGGCATCGTCCAACCCTTGAGCTTGGAACCGTTGGGGAATGGCTATGCACTGGTGATGGAGGATTGGGGTGGCGTGTCTTTGGGTGATTATATTCAACAGCAGCAGTCGTTGACGTTGACAGAAGTATTGGCGATCGCCATCCAAATCGCCGATATTCTTCACGAGCTAGGTCAGCATCGGGTCATCCATAAAGATATCAAACCCGCCAATATTCTGATTCACCCCGAAACTAAACAGGTCAAGCTGATCGACTTTAGTATTACCTCCTTACTGCCCAAGGAAACTCTGGAAATTCAAAGTCCCAACATCTTAGAAGGAACTCTGGCATATTTAGCCCCAGAACAAACTGGGCGGATGAATCGAGGAATCGATTATCGGGCTGATTTCTATTCACTTGGGGTAACTCTGTATCAACTGTTGACAGGTGTTTTACCATTTGTATCCGATGACTCGATGGAATTGGTGCATTGCCACATCGCTAGAGTCGCAGTGCGCGTTGATCAGGTGAATCCTGCCGTGCCTAAGGTGGTAGCCGAAATCGTCACCAAACTCATAGCCAAGAATGCTGAGGATCGTTATCAAAGTGCCTTAGGGTTCAAACACGATTTAGCGCAGTGTTTGCAGCAATGGCAAGAAACTGGCGGGGTTGCCGATTTTGAACTGGGGCAGCGGGATGTGAGCGATCGCTTTCTCATCCCCGAAAAACTTTACGGTCGCCAATCCGAAGTACAAGCCTTATTAGAAGCCTTTGATCGAGTGGCGGGCATCGGATTAGAAGCCGATGAAATATCTGATCGACCATCCGTTGCCGAATTGATGCTAGTCGCTGGATTTTCAGGAATTGGCAAAACGGCGGTGGTGAATGAAGTTCACAAACCCATTGTGCGGCAACGCGGCTACTTTACTTACCGTTCGCTGATTTTCTTAATGCAAATGACATTCATTAATTTGCACTTTTTGGCATTACTATTGATAATTAATACTAATAAAGGTCATTATTGCTTTAATTTATTTGTAATGCATACAAGAAGGTGAAAATCAATAACTTCGTAAAAAAAGTTCATAAAGCCTGAGATCCTTATTGTCCCGTCAAATGTTTTGACCTATTTCAAAAATCAGCGAACCGTAAGACTTTATCAAAGGTAAGTTTGATCAGTTCAATCGCAACATTCCCCTGTCCGCCTTTGTGCAATCCCTGCGGGATTTGATGGGGCAACTACTCTCCGAATCCGACGGACAACTAGTGCAATGGCGCACCCAGATTCTGACTGCTTTGGGAGAAAATGGGCAGGCTTTGATTGAGGTGATTCCAGAACTAGAACTGGTTATTGGGCAGCAACCGCCTGTGCCAGAACTATCAGGCAGTGCCGCTCAAAATCGCTTTAACTTATTATTTCAAAAATTCATTGAAGTTTTTACCACAGCAGAACATCCATTAGTACTGTTTTTGGATGACTTGCAGTGGGCAGATTTAGCTTCGCTGCAATTACTCAAACTGTTGATGAGTGATAATGGCTATCTGCTGCTGTTGGGCGCTTATCGGGATAATGAAGTATCGCCTACCCATCCGTTCATCATGACGGTAGCAGAATTGCAGAAGGAAGGGCATATCGTCAACACTATTACCCTGACACCGCTAGATTTGCCGAATACCAATCATCTGGTTGCTGATACATTGAAGTGTTCAAAGGTGCTGGCGCAGCCATTGACTGAGCTAATTGATCGTAAAACAAAAGGCAATCCCTTTTTCACGACGCAGTTTCTCAAGGCTCTTCATCAAGAGGGGCATATTTACTTCAATCGCGATCGCCGTTATTGGGAATGCAATATTTCCCAAGTGAATGCACTAGCACTCACCGATGATGTGGTGGAGTTTATGGCGTTGCAATTGCAGAAATTGTCAGCCGAAACACAACAAGTACTCAAGTTAGCGGCTTGTATCGGTAATCAGTTTGATTTGACAACGTTGGCGATCGTCTCAGAGAGATCGCCAACTGAAGTTACCACAGCCTTGTGGAAAGCGTTGCAAGAAGGGCTAATTTTACCCACTAGCCAAGTCTACAAGTTCTTTCAAGATACAGAGTTCAGTGACTCACCGAGTGCCGTAAATCCAAACTATCGATTTTTACATGATCGGGTACAACAAGCTTCGTACACACTGATTCCTGAAGATCAAAAGCAAGAAACCCACTGGAAGATCGGTCAATTACTATTACAGAAACTAACAGAGCAGGAACAAGTAGAACAGATTTTTGAGATCGTCAACCAGCTAGATTTGGGGAGAGAGAAGATCTCCGAACCAGACCAAAAACGCCAACTCGCGGAGTTAAACCTGAAAGCAGGACAAAAAGCGAAACTATCAGCCGCATATCAAGCCGCCCAAAAATATTATGAAATAGGACTAGAATCACTAACCGCAGAATCATCCTGGTTTTATTCAGTCAAGATTCGTCATGCGTACTTATTCAATCAGCAAGCAGAATATCCAACGTTAATTCCTCAACTCCGCATCATAGAGGAAACTATTTCCTCCCATGCCAAAGTTCCATCAAGTGTTTTTTATGTCATACTCATGCACTTAGCCCTGATTGAATTTGCAAAAAATGATGCTGAGCGCCAGACCCATTGGCAAGCCATTGTGCCACTTGAGGAAAGGTTAAACCAGTGGCAGCAAGATTGTCCAGAAAACATTAAGCATAAGTGTCTGTTGATCCAAGCAGAAAAAGCTCGACTCAATAGACAAAAATCAGAGGCAATGGATTTCTATGACCAATCTATTGCTCAAGCCCAGTCTCAAGGATATGAATACGAAGCGGCTCTTGCCAGTGAACTTGCGGCTATATTTTATCTCGATTGGGGTAAAGAAAAAGTTGTTCAAGAGTATCTAAAGAATGCCTACTACGGCTATGCTCATTGGGGTGCTAAGGCAAAAGTGCAAGACTTAGAACGCCGCTATCCCAAACTGCTTGCGCCGATTTTGCGACAACAGCAAATGGCTTTGTCGGCAACTGAAACAATGTTTTCAACAATATCTATAGCCACAACTCAGTCTGCTGACACACAATCATCCAATCACAGTAGCACTAGTATTTCTTCCACACTGGATTTGGCAACGGCTCTAAAAGCATCCCAAACCCTATCCAGCGAGATTCAACTCGATAAGCTCTTGTCAACCCTGCTGCGTACAGTGCTCGAAAATGCTGGAGCCGACAAAGGAGCCTTGCTGATGCCCCGTGGAAATGAGTGGTTTGTGGAAGCGGTTGCCACTGTCGAGCAGCCTGCACAAGTGCAATCCACTCCTTTAGTCAGCAGCGTAGAGGTTCCCCAATCTCTAATTAATATCGTCAAACGTAGTCTAGAGCCAATGGTGATTGCCGAGGCTTCTGTCCATCCCACTCTAGCGATAGATGCTTATATCATGCAGCAGGAACCCAAGAGCCTACTTTGCACACCGATTCTGAGCCAAGGTAAGCTCGTAGCGATTTTGTATTTGGAGAATCGCGTTAGCATTGGTGCATTTACGAGCGATCGCGTCGAATTACTCAATTTCCTCTGTACTCAAGCCGCTATATCTTTAGAAAATGCTCGACTCTATCAACAAGCACAGAACTACGCTCAACAGATTGAACAATCCCAACTGCAAATTGTCCAAAGCGAAAAAATGGCTTCTTTAGGGAATCTTGTCGCAGGGGTTGCCCATGAAATCAATAATCCCATTGGCTTCCTCAACGGTAGTATCAACAATGCCAAAGACTATACGCAAGACCTACTAGATTATGTATCCCTTTACCAACAGCACCATCCCAATGCAGCGCTACCTGTTCTAGAAAAAGCAGAAGACATTGACCTAGAATTTCTGAACGAAGACTTACCTAAGTTGTTGGACTCGATGAAAGGAGCTACCGATCGCATTAGAGGCATCAGCAACAGTCTGCGTACTTTTTCACGATCGGACACTGAGCATAAAGTTAGTGCCAACCTGCGAGAAGGTATTGATAGTACGTTGCTGATTCTCAAGTATCGTCTTAAAGCCAATGAATATCGTCCCGCAATTGAAGTCATTCAAGATTATGGAGATTTGCCAACAATCCAATGTTTCCCAGGACAGTTAAACCAAGTGTTTATGAATATTCTGGCGAATGCGATCGATATTTTCGATGAAATGGTTCAAGGTATGTCTTTTGAGCAACTAAAATCCCATCCTCAACAAATTACGATTCGTACAACCAGAGATGCAAAACAGGTGCAGATTCAGATTAGTGACAATGGGAAAGGGATGACGGAGGACGTAAGGGCGCGGATTTTTGACCATTTGTTTACTACTAAAGGCGTGGGCAAGGGGACGGGATTGGGATTGGCGATCGCCCGTCAAATTGTGGTGGAGAAACATGGTGGCAGCTTGGATGTTAAGTCTGAGCTAGATCAAGGCACTGAGTTCTCTATTCGGCTGCCGATTGGTATTGTATAAGCCCCTCACCCCTAGCCACTCTCCCTTTTTGGCAGAGTGAGACAAAGTTTTGGCAAATCCTTCCGCCATTTGCGATCGCCTATTCACCATCAGATTTCCATGCGATCGTTTTTTTAACTTCAGGATCGGGTAATTTGCGCGTAATCACCGCAGCAGCTAAAACCATGATTGCGGATACCCATAGGCAGCCAATTAATCCATAAAATTCATAAATCAATCCCGATAGAACCGTGCCTACTAAACGTCCGCCCGAATTTGCCATGTAATAGAAGCCGACATTTAGAGCAACTTTGTCATCATCGGTAAAAGCAAGAACTAAATAAGAATGTACCGATGAGTTAAAGGCAAAAACTACACCAAAAATTAGTAAGCCACCGATGATCACGAGGTTTGCGGGGAGATTTAATTGTAAGGCGATCGCAATAATCGCAGGAACGGCAATGAGGGAAGTCGTCCAAAATCGTACAGTTTGCGATCGCGGCGGCTGACCAGATCCAAAGCGCTTAATTAATGTCGGTGCAAGGGATTGAATGATGCCATAGCCGATTACCCAACAAGCTAAGAAGCCACCAACTTGATAGAACGACCAACCTAAAACACTTCGTAAAAATACGGGCAATCCCACCACAAACCACACATCTCTGGAACCAAAGAGAAAGAATCTTGCTGCGGAAAGAAGATTTATTTCAGGACTTTTGGAAAAGAGTTGTTTGAACTTAACTTTTGCTTTGATTTTGCCCATTCCCTTTGGTAAGAATAAGCCTGTGAACAAGAGCAGGAATAAACCTCCCGCCATAATCCATAGGGAATTCACAAAGCCACATAGTCCTAATAAAGCGCTTCCGACAAAAAAGCCTACGCCTTTAAGGGCATTTTTTGAACCTGTGAGGATAGCAACCCATTTGAATAGAGCCGATTGAGCATCCTGCGGCACGACTAAGCGAATTGCGCTTTTGGTACTCATTTTCGTCAAGTCTTTAGCAATCCCTGAAAAAGCTTGAGCGATCATCACATAGAGAACCGCTAACCACTGCGCCCATTCAGGATTCAGAAAGGATAACAGCACTAAAGAGAAAATCTGTAATCCAATTCCTGCATAGAGCGTAACTTTCAGTCCCAATTGCGAACCAATCCATCCACCGAAGAAGTTAGTAACAACTCCAAAGACTTCATAGAATAGAAATAACGAAGCGATTTGAATCGGGGTATAGCCAATATTATTGAAATAGAGTAATACTAACAGTCGCAAAGCGCCATCGGTAATCGTAAATCCCCAATAAGTCAGGGTGACAAGAACATAGTTCTTGAAATTTGCTTGGGATGCGGTAGAGGAAGTCATAGGTTTTCTAAAAGATTATTTGCAGCAAAGAGAAGCGTGCGAAGCACGCTTCTCTTTGTGATTAGAGGGCAATCGCCACTTTTCTCGCTAATTCCGCCATGCGACAGGAATAGCCCCACTCGTTATCATACCAAGCCAAAATTTTGACCTGCGTGCGATCGATAACCATTGTCGAGAGTGCATCAATAATGGATGATCGCGGATCATCTTTGTAATCAATGGAAACTAAGGGACGTTCTTCATAGCCTAAAATCCCCTTCAGTTCACCTTCGGCGGCTATTTTTAACAACTGATTGACTTCCTCAATTGTGGTTTCTCTTTCTACTTCAAACACACAATCCGTAAGCGAAGCATTCAGTAAAGGTACTCGCACAGCTAATCCATTTAACTTGCCCTTGAGTTCGGGATAGATAAGAGTTATTGCAGTTGCCGATCCCGTTGTTGTCGGAATTAGCGATAAAGCCGAAGCCCTAGCACGGCGCAGATCTTTATGGGGAGCATCAACGACGGTTTGGGTATTCGTATTATCGTGAATCGTGGTAATCACGCCATGCTTAATTCCTAAACCTTCATGAATTACTTTCACCACAGGCGCGAGACAATTGGTAGTACATGAGGCGGCGGTGAGAATATGATGCTGCGCGGGATCGTAGAGGCGATCGTTAATGCCCATCACAATATTTAGGGCTTCTTCCTTCACGGGAGCAGCTACAATGACTTTCTTTACGCCTTTGGTGAAATAGGGATTTAGGGTTTCTGGGGTGCGAAATTTGCCAGAACATTCCAGCACTAGATCTACGCCTAATTCTTGCCAGTTGACTAATTCAGGTTTGGCATATTCACTAAAGCTAATTTTTTTGATTGATTTTTGATCGTCAATGACGATGCGATCGCCTTCTAAGCTCACATCTGGCAACCAGCGTCCATGTACCGAATCAAATGTGAGTAAATGCGCGGCTGCCTCGATACCGCCCTTGATTTCATTAATATGCACAAACTCTAGTTCAGGAAATTCCCAAGCAGCCCGCAGGGCTAATCTGCCGATTCTGCCAAAACCATTAATACCAACACGCACAGCCATAGTTTATCTAAAGGTTAAGTCTGTTTTGAATATTGATTAAAATAAATATTTATGATAATCAATATATTTATTCTGGCTGTATTTGTGGGAATCTGTCAACAGTAAAAGTTGAATTAGGGTTAATGCCGAGCAGTCCCAACTTTAGTATCAAAGTAATTTCGCTTGAACCAAAAGGATAAATTCACAAGGCTAATTAAAACTGGAACCTCAATCAGAGGACCAACAACCGCCACAAAAGCTGCACCAGAATTAATGCCAAATACGCCAACTGCAACAGCGATCGCTAGTTCAAAATTATTACTTGCCGCCGTAAAGGCAACACTCGCCGCTTTGTCGTAATCCGCCTTGATCAGCCAAGCAAGATAAAAGCTGAATACAAACATGGCAACAAAATAAATCAACAATGGAATCGAAATCCTGACGACATCAAAAGGGATTTTTAACATCAAGTTGCCCTTGAGACTGAACATCACCACAATCGTAAGCAGCAATGAAATGAGGGTGATCGGACTGACTTTGGGAATAAATACATTCTGATACCAATTGCTACCTTTAGCTTTGCTCAGAAAAAAGCGTGTCAAGAATCCTGCGATAAAGGGAATGCCGAGATAGATAGAAACAGTCTGTCCAATCTCAATGATGCTCACATTGACTACAGTGCTTGTTAAGCCAAATAACGGCGGTAATACCGTAATAAAAATCCAAGCATAGAAGCTATAAAACAGCACTTGAAAAATGCTATTAAAGGCAACTAGTCCCGCCGTATATTCGGAATTGCCCTTAGCTAGATCGCTCCACACTACAACCATCGCAATACATGGCGCAATCCCAATTAACATCAAGCCCACCATATATTCGGGTGAGTCTCTAAAAAAGGCGATCGCCAAGAGAAACATGAAACTCGGCGCAACGATCCAACTCTGAAATAGGGCTAGCGCTAAGATTTTGCCATTGCGGAAGACATCGCCTAACTCTTCGTAACGTACCTTCGCGAAGGGTGGATACATCATCAAAATTAAGCCGATCGCGATCGCAATATTCGTAGTGCCAACTTGAAACTGATTGATTACGCGATCGACCGCAGGAAAAAGTACGCCGATGGTCACACCGATCGCCATCGCCAAAAAAATCCAGACCGTCAAAAAGCGATCGAGTATAGAGAGTTTTTTAATTGGCTTTACTTGTGCCATCAGCTAATTATCATTATTGATTTCTATCTATATTTATAATAATCAATATTGTGGCAGAGAGCCATAAACCGTGGCAATATAAGTTTTATGAAGCCGAATCAATCTCTTGCTATTTGTTGTCCACCACTCCTCGCAGGTCGCCTGACATCTAATGAGGCAAACTATTTAGCCGCGATCTTTCGAGTGTTGGGGGAATCTGCCCGTTTACAAATCTTGAGCTTAATTGCGGCTCAGCCCAGCCAAGAAGTATGTGCCTGTGAATTGGTGGAGACTTTAGGGTTAGCGCAACCAACCGTCAGCCATCATCTAAAAGTTTTATATGAAGCAGGTTTACTGACTAAAGAAAGAAGAGGGACTTGGATCTATTACCGACTCTTGCCCGAAAAATTAGCGATGTTACGTGATGCTTTGGCAGAAAGTTAATATAAATTGGCGTTAAAAATAGACAATCCCTTCATAGAGAACCTCGATCGCAAATTCAAACCCAATACTTGATAAAGTAATCGTATCGCCAGCAATGTAAGGATAATACAGCCACATTCTGCCTTCGCCGCGTGCGTAGCGCTCTACTAATATTTTGTCGGGACTGATGAGTATATACTCTTGTAATGTGGGTATGGTGAGATAGTTGGTAAATTTCTCACCGCGATCCCTAGCACTTGTCCCTGGAGAGAGAACTTCGACAATAATTGTCGGACTTTGGATAAATTTACGCGCATTGAGATCTTGAGTATCGCAACTGACAACGACATCAGGATAGTAATACGGACTATTCGTCTTTATAATTATAAGTATGGACTATCGCCAATTCAAGTATGCAGATAACCACTGAGTTGGCGATGCAAAGCATCACCAACTATCAGGGATTAACCTAGCTTTTGGGAGCGATCGCCTTGAAATGATTGTTTTTTCATTCTCGCATGAGCGCGGCGCTCTCTGGGCGTGGGTAAACCGATGGGTGGTTCAATCACATTCACCTCATTGATGAAGACCAATCTCGCGTCCACAGGTTGATTGAGAGTGTCAGTGATTTTTACCGCTTCAAAATCAGCATCGATCGCCGCAAACTCAGTTTCATTCAACCAAGCATGATATTTCTTACGGAGTTTAGGTTGCTGTTGTAGTTCCTTCTGTAACTCTTCGAGAGATCCTTCTGTCCATTGGTAATAGAGATTTTTACTGCGGATTTTGGTTTTGGATTCCGAAGTTTGTTGAGCGAGGGGATTATTTGCCCAAGGAATGCGATGATCCCATGTGGCAAGTCCACCCGCCCGATCGCTTTCTAGCAATCTCTCTAGAATTTGTAAATCTGAATGTTCTGTCACCCGTTCAGGAAAGCGGCTAAAGCTATTACTGAGATCAATTTGAGAAGCGCGTAATAGATTCATGATATTACCTTGGGCATAGCCGATCGCGGTGGAGCGATCGCGCAAAGTCTCTAGTAGGCTATGCAATTCACGCTGCAAAGTATCGACACTGCCATAATGCGCCATCAGGCGATCGCTCAGAGGCTGCAAGATGTGACGGATTTGGGTTTCACGAATCTCATCTTCGGCACGTTGCTGCACGAGGGCGTAGCTCATCAGGAATTCAGGGCTACGCTCGATCGCCGACTTAAAAGCCACATCTACTAAGCGATCGGTCATATATTCCATGACCACAGGCTGCTGCGTGAAGCTATTGACATTCTTCTCAATTAGCGATCGCCAGCGTAGGGAAATCACGGATTCAAGAATTTGTGATTTGGAAACCATTGGCACAATATCTTGACGCAGATTGTCGGTGGTAATTGGTTCACGCTCGATCGCTAGCCAATACATCACTTGCTGCTCAAGGTCAGAAAGACGCGAATATTGTTGATCGATTAGCTGACGGATATCACCAAATACATTGGCTTCTTGATCGAGAAAAGATTGAACATTACCATCGAACATGCTGTAAATGGAACGGGACACCACCGTCAGGGCGAGGGGATTACCACAGTAGAAGTCGATCAACTTGCGAGTTTCAGGCGCGATCGCTAGTTCTTCACGAAACATCTGTCTTGCTTCTTCTTTTAGTCCCGACAATTGCAACGAGCGCACCATGAGATCGCCACTTTCAGGGGGCAACACTTCCGATGGCTTTTCGCGACTGGTCAAAATCAAACAGCTTTGATGACAGACTTCGCCCACTTGACGGAATAATTCGCCATAGCCTTGATAACCTTCGTTGTATTGTCCCGTAGTCTCACCACTACGGAGGATCGATTCCACATTGTCAAAGACGATCAAACAGCGCGATTGTTTGAGGACTTGGATTAACATCGCCAATAAACGATCAAAATCTGAAGGCAAAGTGGCGATCGCTTGGTTAGTCAAAAAACTCACCAATTCCGACAACATCGTTTCCACGGTCGGCGCATTACGCAGCGATTTCCAAGCGATTAGCGTAAATTCCGACTGCACCTGTTCAGCAAGCTTGGTTGCAAAAGCGGTTTTACCAATACCACCAATACCAAACACGCCTAACAAACGACAGCGATCGGCGATCATCCAATTTTTTCCAGTTTCCAGTTCTTCTGTCCGCCCATAAAAAATCGAAGTATCGATCGCATTACCCCAGTCACATCGCTTTACATTCACATTACCTACCTCACTCATATTACTGATGTGAGGATTGACCAGCGCAATAGTTGGATTGTGAGAATTATTTGCCATCATCTGATTAATTTCTTGCTGAAGAACACCATTTCCCTGATGAGAAACCTGAAAACGATTGGCATGGCTACGCACCACGACTTGAAGATTGTGCTTGGTGACGCGCTCCCCAAAACCCTTGGTTAGCATCTGCCACAGGCGATAACCCACATCCCGAATATAGGACGCATCGTATCCACAGGTCTCGGCAATTTCAGCATAGGTCTTACCTTCCCATGTTTGCCGAAATAATTGTTCCTGAATATTGCTCAGGCGCTTGTGTTGTAGGGCGGTATCAACGATCGCGATCGCTTCTTCAATAGTCATGGTCGTAACTCCTCTTAAATAATGTCTCGGTAACGTAGAACTAAATGTTTTGGTGTCAGATTAGGAATAACTAGAATTAGTCTTAATCTTTATAAGTAAATAATCATTATTTATTTGCTTATATCTAGAATTTTAAATTTGCATAATTATACATAGGCTGTAGATAATTACATTTACTGTGGATGAATTAATCAACATATTCTTGTTTTTTCACGTTAGATAAATAACATATATTTTGGTAATTGCAATAGATTTATCGAGTTTTTTTGAAGATCCTGATTAAGTCTGACATTGGTATAAAGCTAAGTAAGTTTTTTCTTGTTTTTTCTGATAAACCTATCTAGACAAGGCTTTAAAAGTATTTGAGAATTCTGAATTTTATTAATCTAATCACAGATTATTGTCTTTTCAAACAAAACAACGAGAAAATATTGTTTTTGGATTTACATCAATTTATTAAAATTCAAAACAAGATTTATTCATGAATTAGCCCAAATTATATTTTCAAATATATATGTCAACTGTAAATTAATTGCTGATGAAATAAAGAGAAAAAGTCTCATTCTTATCTAACAATTTAATTGATTTTACTTGTACCTATATTGATGTCTTTGTCCATGCTTTTATTCATGTTTTTCAAGACAAAAAATACTGTTTTTTCAGGTGTGCAAATTTAGATTTGGATCGTATGCTGTTTTTCAACGAAGGTCATGGGTTTGATTAACTCACTCCGACGACTTAAGTGGCAGCCGCTATACTCACTTAACCTCACATAAAGAAATGTTTAATTCTTTTACCACTGGTTAGGGCATATGACAAGAGGCAAATAATTGTTTCCGACAAAAAACGACTTTTCCTTATTTATCCTCACAAATAGGAGCCTTGAGACATGAGCGCCCCGCATTATTTCCCCGAACGTCATCTAAATGTATTAACTAATTTCGCAGCCAAAAAAGATCGTGCTTACCCGCGTACTCGCATCGCCGATCGCCTTTGGCATTTATTAGATGAGATCGAGTCATTTTTATTGACTTGCACCTATGACGAGATCTGTAGATTCTGGAATGCGATCGACAATCTCCGTCAATATTTTCAAGAAGATGACCTTCAACAACAGACGCAACAAGCCGAAGTTCCCAATTTTTTGAATCATCGGCGGCAGAAACGCGATTTTTGTCGGATTTTGGAAGTGTTAGCAGATTTACCCTATCCCAAGCTGCATTTATCTAATCATTCAGGGCAGTAAGTCAAAACTATGCCAGTCAAAATTATGCAAAGCGATGCTTTCCCAAATCCACCGATTTATGCCCATCAGTTTCAGCCATTAATCGCGCATCATCTGGAGCCAAAAGCGGATCTTGCTCAACGCGATCGCAATTTCAATTATCTACTGAACGAAGTTGCCCTATTAATGACCGATTGTTCGATGATTGAATCTGAATTTTTTTGGAAAACAACTGATTACCTCAAAGTCAAACTTAAGCCATATGGCGGCTTAAAAAATCATTAAAATGCCCCAAAATTATCTTACCTCACTGAAACGTTTCTTATAAAAACAATCTATCCAACTCACAGTTTAAGTTTATCTATAAGGTCAAAATCATGAAATTATTACTATCCATTGTGTCCATTTCCGCCTTACTAATCCCCTTCACAAATTCAGTATCAGCTTACTCTCAAGATCCCCGCAGTTGCACTGACCCACGCACCCTTTATCCATCGAATCCCCCTTGTTTTAAATCAGAAAATCCTTTCACTATCTACAAAAACTAGATTGCATGGCAATTTTAGTCAAAATTTTAGTAAATATTTCAGATCGAATTAGCCACAACGAACCTAGTTATGAGGAGAAAACAATTTCTTCAAATTGGATCAGGGGCGATCGCCATTTTTACACTTGATCGGATATTTGATCGCATATATTTTGATCGCATAGAGGAGGCTGTTCAAGCTCAAAGCTTTGTGTCTCTGCCCATGAATAGTACTGAAAATATTACTAAAAGCAGTACCAAAATATGCGCTGGAATCCTTACGGGCAAAATTGACCGCATTATGGCAGACGGACTGACTTCCGAAGTGCAACTATTGCGATTGTTGCAAATAAATAAAGCTCCTCTCAATCTCTATGGCGACTTACCAAACATCTACCGTCAAGAAGCAGCGATCGAAGGCGTAAATTATGACATTGCCTTTTGTCAAATGTGTTTAGAAACTGGCTTTTTACAATTTGACGGTGATGTTAAACCAGACCAAAATAATTTTGGTGGTATTGGGGCGATCGGGAATGGTGTGCGCGGGGATAGTTTTAGCGATCGCCGTATCGGAGTCAGAGCGCAAATTCAACATCTAAAAGCCTATGCAACCACCAAGCCCTTGATACAACCCTTAGTCGATCCCCGCTTTAGTCTAGTTAAACGAGGTACAGCACCTCTATTGGGACAGCTTGTAGGAAGATGGGCTGAAGATCTTAACTATGATAAAAAGATTATGGCTATTTTACGTCGTTTATATGAATTGTCGGGCTTTTTTTGATTTTGCCTAAGTAGCAGTAGCTGGTTGCAATTAAAAATAAAATGTGAGATAGGTATCTTGTCCGTCAACAGGCTAGAAGCCTGTTCCACTATCTAAAAATTAATCAAGCCCACATGGAAAATTTTGATCGAAACGAGCAGAAAAATAAAGGGGAGTTAAGAAAATATTTACTTAATCAACGTCGTCAAATTAACCATGAAATTTGGCAGCAAAAAAGTCAAGATCTGTGCGATCGCCTCAGTAATTGGTCTATTTTCCAACAAGCTCAAAATATCTTAGCTTTCACCAGTTATAAACAAGAGCCAGATTTGAGTTATCTATGGGAAAGATTTCCTGATAAAAATTGGGGCTTTTCTCGTTGTCTACAAAAAGATCTAATTTGGCATCAAGTTGATGTCACTAACTTTGATCGCAATATGAGAGCAGGCGCTTTTGGCATTGTGGAACCGCTTTACCATCTGCCGTTAATGGATTTGGAAAATATTGATTTGATTTTAATTCCAGCGATCGCTTGCGATCGGCAAGGTTATCGACTTGGCTATGGTGGTGGCTTTTACGATCGCTGGCTACCTAACTCCAGAGGAATTAAAGCTGGAGTAATTTTTGATGAATTTTATTTAGAAAATATTCCTCGCGACATCTGGGATGTGCCGTTAGAAGTAATTATAAGTAGCTAAGTATAAAAAACAGTAGATTCCTTCGGCGAAGCGGTCGGAATCTGCTGCTCTGAGTTATTTCATTGCAAAGCGTTGTAAATTAGGGCGGTTGGCAGGTGTATACATCAAGGATTCAAAGGACGCATCACGATTACCTAACGTTTCATAAAAGAAAAAAGAGAAACCGTCAAAATTCATTTCTCGCAACATTTTCACTTGTCCTTTAATTTGGCGCATATCCACATTCTGAACTCTTAGCCCAGTCAAAACACCAACCCCTACAGGAACTCTTAGGCGAACTTCCTGCCACTCTGGGCGCTCTAATTCTGCTTTAAAATGATCTATATCATCTCTATATAGTTGAACAATTAATTCATCAATCAAACCTAGATAGACCCAGCCATACCAATCTTGAAGGTATTTAGTGTAAGAAAATTCTTTGGGATTAGGCGATAAAGAAATTAGGCAATCAGGTTTGACCGCTTTGACCGCTTTGGAGATCTTTTTCATCAAATTTGTCAGATGACGCGATCGCCAATTCATCCATTCCGAATTGTTAAAATCATCGGATGGTAACTTGCCAAAATGATGTTTTTTATATAAGGCGATCGTGTAATCGTCATAACCAAGTTCCACTGGCATTCCAAAATGATCGTCTAATTGAATACCGTCTACATCATATTTTTTGACAACTTCGACAATTAACTCAGTCAGAAAATTTTGAACTTCAGGACGTATAGGATTCAACCAAACCAGTCGATGTTGTTCTTTGTCTCCATGCACAAAAACCTTGGAGCCATCCCGACGGTTAGTTATCCATTCAGGATGTTGTCGCATCAAATCAGAGTTCTCTTCGGTCATTAAGCCGTATTCAAACCAAGGAATTACTGCAAATTTCTGCTCATGACCAAATTGAATGGATTCAGCGAGCATATCCCGATTTTTGAGATTTGGCGATGGATCAATCCCCGCACCAAAGTATTTTTCAGCAACTTTGCTAGGATAGAGGGTATATCCTCCATTCCACACAGTCGGATAGAGTGTATTAAATTTTAAGCGTTTTAATCTCTTAATTGCCTGTTGTAGCCGCTCGGTGGAAAATAAAACATCACTATCAACATTAGTTAACCAGATACCGCGTAACTCGTTATTATTGGTAGGTCTAATATTTAGTTGATTATTCGGTCGATCCCCAGTTTGCTCAACCTTGTTACTCGCTGTGTTACTAGAAGGCGTTTGAGCGATCGCCCAAAAAGGAAAATTAATTACTAACGCGATCGCTAATCCTAAGAATGTCAACACAAGGAAGCGCAGTCGCACTTGCCAAGATGTAAGATTCATTTTTTTCATAACCAAACGAGCTAGTTAAGCTCTAACGCCTCTCAGGGGTACTTACAAAGTTGCCAACCAATTGTAAATAATAATTGCAACATAATTACAAATGTTACCCTCAAATTTCGGCAAGGATGGATTGATTTCTAGCGATCGCAACTCTAATTTTTCTTTGAATTTGTAAATCGGATTGACAACAAACTTCGCAATATGCTAAGTTATGCAGTGAAGTTAGCTATATTGCTAACTTCACTGTAAGTACCGACAATCATGAATTTTAAAGGAGTGCCAGTATGCCCTATCCCAAAATTTAAAACCTGATAATCAATAAAAACAATTAATAAAAGTGGAAATAATTTTCTTTAGTACGGCAGAGGCTTTTTTTCAAAATCACCCTGACTCGAAAAAGCTTCTTCTTTCATGGAGTAAAAAAATAAAAGGCACAAGTCCAAAGCATTTTGTAGAACTAAAAGAAGTCTTTCAACAAGCTGACCAAGTAGGAGAGTTGACAGTGTTTAATATAGGTAGTAACTACCGATTAATTGCTCGAATAAAGTATGATTCACAGCAAGTTTTTATCCGTAATGTTCTTCCACACAAAGAGTATGAGCGAGGTAAATGGAAAACATAACAAATAGATAAAGCTATATCAAATGGAGTGATTTTCTTGATTCCTCCCAAACGTTGGAGAAAGCTATAAAAGCCATGAAAACTATACAAAAGAATAAAAAATCTTACATCGAATTACTTGCAGAATTTCCTCCTCGTCCTATACATTCACAGGCAGACTTAGATGCAGTCCAAAAAGTTGTTTATGAATTAATTGATCGCGGAAAACTTAATGCAGATGAAGAAGACTATCTCAGTCTTCTTGGTACTCTAGTACACCAGTATGAAGAAATCCATCATCCTATTCCCGATATCTATGGTGTTGAACTTATAGAGGCTTTACTTGAAGAATTTGAACTTAAACAAAAGGATTTAGTACCAATTTTTAAAACTGAGTCAATTGTTTCGGCAGTACTGAATGGACACCGCAAACTTAAGACTGAACACATCGAAAAACTAGCAAAGTTCTTTCATGTTTCTCCTGCTGCATTTTTTCCGTCTTCGTCAAGATAGGTTAACTAATCCGAGATGCGTCCTAAGATACGCTTATTTTAGAATAACAACTTCGCCCCGATCGCTTGCCTCTCGAAATTCATCGCCAAAATCACAGGTTGATAGCTCACCGAGATGGATATTGCGATCAAAATTGGGTAAGGATGGATTGATTTCTAGCGATCGTAAATATAAGGAAAGTCTAGTTATTTCTACAGATTCTTCGACGACATCACAGCCAAATAGATTGTGTTGCAAAATATGCGCGATCACTTCCGATGGCGTTTTGTGAATGATTGTCTCAGTATCAGAAGCAAACTTGCTTAAAAGATAATGGATACGCTCATGCTCAGAAATCAAAAACTCTAGAGCCGTTGTCAGAAATACGCCAGCACCACATTTGGGATGGATAATTTTGATTTTTAAAAGACGAGATTGGTACTCTAAGCAATATATCAAGGTGTTTTGAACAAACTTGTTCTCATGCTCAGAATTTATCTTTCCTAAGTTTAAATGTTGCTGTAAAGTCCGAATTACCGATTCACTTTGTAATATCGCCTTACATGGGAGTTTGGGAATCCGCCGTTTGCTGAGATTACTAAGGTCTTTACGATATTGAAATAATTCTTTAATAGATTCATCAAAGAGACTGGTGAGGATATGGCGAGTGACATCTTCGCGAAAGTCAAATCGAGCAATTTCCTTGATCTGCCGACATAATTCATCACCAACAAATAATGCTTGATCCAAAAGGCGATCGCTTTCAAATAGACTAAATGGATAAGCATTAATTGACGTATGGTAATGCGGATTACCATTTTGTACCCAACGGAATATTGCCTTGTAATTCTCCCAGATGGGTTGCTCAATATAGGGATTAACAAATTCGTAAGCGTCTTGAATCAAATTATTGGGTAGAAGATGAAGATCTTCACAATAGGCGACAAACAAGACGCGATTTAACAGTTTTTGAGATTGGTAGATAGCGATATTGATCGCATTTTCGATATTAATTTGTAGCTCTGGACTTTGAGTTAGTAGTTGCAACCGATAGCGAAAATCTTTGATTAACTGGCTGCGTATTTTGTGATAGTGACTGTAAAAATTTTTGAGGACTTCCGATTCTAGTTGATGAGATTCTTCTAGAAGTTGGGTAGTGCGCGATCGCTCCTCACTATTGGCGATTCCTCTCAAAAGTGTCCGCCGCGACAATAAAAAATAAAAAGCTTTGAGTTGATCTAAATCTGCTAACGATTCCCAAGAAAATCTCTGACAAAACAAACTAGAAACATCACGGTGATAAAGACTGATATCACGATAATCCAATACAATCAGCCATTCAGTAGTTTCATGCTCTGGCTCTGGCTTAATAATCGCCCCCTTTTCAGCCGTATTAACAGAGATCTCTACGATTACATTTATTGCCAGATTAGCTGCTGGTTCTGCAAAAAAGCCAAGGGCGGGTTTTGGATGTAATTCTAATTCCCAAGCGCCGCCCGTAGTCTCAAAAGGCGAGCGATACCCCAATATATCGACAAAAATATCATGCAGAAACTGGGCTTCACTAATTAAATTAGATGGTTCATTATCGTTGGCTAGGCTCAGCCATTTGTGCAATATTTGAAAGCGATCGCCTAAATCTCTCGGAAAGCCAAAAGAGCTAACTCGCTTTGCGAGTGGCTTCGGATGAAATAGAGAATAGTATGGCGATCGTTGGTTCATTCATCCTTGGTGTTTGTGACTACGTTGTCAGATAACTTGTCTGACAACTTATTCTCCGCCGCCACTTCTGCAAATAGTTTTTCCCTATCTTCAGGAGTCATTTCTTCGAGTTGTTTGGTGAGAACCGCTTTTTTATAGTCATCCAGTTGCTGGTTATAGGTCATTGTTTGCGTAACGGCTCGAAACACATAGGTGGAAATCCAGCCTAACAAAACTAGCACTAAAGCCACTTGACTCCATACACCTGCATTAATTCCATCAAAACCATAGGCTCGCAGCAGTAAAAACGCCACGCCACCAAATCCAAAGAACGCAATCATAACGGCGATCGCATCAATGCGGCGCATAGCTTTAATCCCAGAAATTAATGTGTATCATAATGTTTCTTCTAAAACTCAAAAAGCTGTGGCATACGTCACAGCTTTTCGAGTTTTAGATTTGCCTTGCTTCGGGACGAAAATTAAAGAATGGCGAAACTAACAACAACCCTGGGAAGAAGAAAAATGCAAGCAAGCAGATAAAAACTCTTTCGATCGAGCCAGTCTTGTACCAACGCGCCTTGAAATAAAACAAGATCAGCAAAGGGACGACCACTAAATATGCACCAGCGATCGCTGCGTAGACAATGGGCGCAAGCAATGGTGAAGACAGCAACAATGACATAGACATATTTCTAAACAGGGCTGTGTAGATGTATTTTCAGGTTAATTGTAGCAGCAAAAAGAGCTACAGCGCTTTGCGCTGAATTAAAACCCAGAGAAACTTTTGAAAGCGCCGCTTCGCGGCGCTTTCAAAAGTTTCTCTGGGTAGGGGTTTGATATGCAGGCAATGAGATTAAGCCCATTGTTTTGGCGGTTGGATGTCGTCAAATATTGCCAGCTTTAAAAATTTAGTTTGTTTTTGGCTCTTCAGGTGCTAATATAAGAAACGCTGAAAATTTTACCCGAATAAATTCCTAAGACTGTGGCACCTCAACAACAAAAGATTCGGATTCGTCTCAAAGCTTTCGATCATCGCCTGCTTGATTCCTCTTGCGAAAAAATCGTCGAAACTGCTAATCGTACAAACGCTGCGGCTGTTGGTCCTATTCCTCTGCCAACACGCCGTCGTATCTATTGCGTTCTAAGATCACCCCACGTAGATAAAGACTCTCGCGAGCATTTTGAAACTCGTACCCATAGTCGCATAATCGATATTTATCAGCCATCTGCAAAAACTATCGATGCTCTCATGAAGCTTGATCTTGCTGCTGGTGTAGATATCGAGGTAAAACTCTAAAGTTCAAGATTTATAAAGAAATCAGAATTACTGCGATCGCTATAGCGATTTGCAGTAACCTCTTTTACAAAAAAAGTAGGGGCAATTCATGAATTGCCCCTACTTTTTTTGTCATACTCAACTGAAAACCGCTATACAAGCTAAAATTTAAGAGATTGCCAAGGGATTTTGGAACTTTGGGCGAGCATCTGTGCGATCGCGATCGCCCCTTGTTTATTTAAGTGACTTGGATCGGAAAAAAGCTCAGATTTATAAGGGATAGTTTGACTGAGATCGAGATAGGTGAATCCTTCACGCGACGATAGCTCTTGCATCCTGCCATTAAAAGTAGCTTCATATTGAGTCCGAATCGGATCGAGATAAGTAGTATGTAATGGCATATTCACAACCACAAGTTGAATGTTATTGCGACGACAAAAATCGACAACATTTGCAAAAGCATCAAATTGTGAACCATTAGTATCGAAGTTGCGATAGTCGAGATCGTAGTCTCCAGGAACTTGAGGATATTTTTGGAAATAGGTTTTGGGATCAAAGACGACATCAAAGGCAACAAAGCCCTGCTTATCGAGGGTTGCCGCCGTAGCTGGGGTTGTCGCCGCAATGATCGCTTCACTATTGCTCAGTAAATGCGTATTGCGATCGAAGCTTTTCACCAGAGAGTTTCTGACATCTTGACGGTTATTGGTAGTAGCAAAAATAGTAGTAAAGGCTTGCGCGATCGGGCTAGATAAATTTTTAGTGGATTCTTTATTGGTTACGAGTGGATCAGGGTTGATTCCTTGCTCCTTCAAGGTTTGTTGTAATTGCTTATAGCCAGATGACGCAGTAATTTCGTCATAGGTGATATCAGTACGACTGCTGTTAAAGGCTCTTAGTCCATCAGCCCAAATAATCATGCGTGGAAGTTGGGGACGAGGCAAAATTTGGGTGATTTGGAGATTGACCACTTTAGCGGTAGCTCCATCTAGTCCTAAATTAAACACATTGAGATCTTTGAATCCTTTATTAAGTAATTCCTTCTCGAAAGCACTTGGCTCAACGCCGCGTAAGGCGCGGGAACTGCCGACGATTATGATGTCAGGCGATCGCTTACGGGTGGTAGTCTTCCAGTCGAGTAGGGCTAATTTTTCATTGAATCTGGCAATATTAAAATTGAGAGCAGTTTTACGGCTAATTTCCTTCTTATTCGCGGGATTTTCGAGGCTGACCTGTGGATTTTCTTGCACTTCTGCAACCCGAACTTTGGGCGGGAGAATAGTTTGAGCATATTCATGGAGAATGCGATCAATTACTACAGTTGTGCCTAGTCCCAGTGTTAAACCAATTAAACAAGATGGCAAAGATAGAGGTTGAAATGAGATAGAAGTAACATCAGAAAAATTAGAGCTATTTGGTGCGGATTGCCCAAGCCACTGAAATTGGAAGCAAATCTTCCCAATCGAGATCAGGCGATCGCCAATAGCCTCGAACATCTCTCCAATTGGATTTTTACCGCCAGATTGCGAAGGATTTAACTCCAAATCATTTTCTTCCCTAAACATTTCATCAGAATTATTATCATCCTGTAAGGGCAATATTTCGGGCGTAACGCTTTCAATTCCGATCGCCAATAAATCAATCTCGAAAGACCAACTAGGTTTTTTACTGCCAATTAAGCGATGCGATACGGTCACAGACTGAAAATATTCTGACGATCGCAAGGTTCTTAAAGTCTCTAACATCGGTAGCGCGATCTCGGCTTGCAAAATAGGATTGTTCGTTTCACATAACAAATTGAGACAATTATTTTGTAATAGTAATTTCAGTTGTAACTTCAGTTGCAATTTCGTTTGCGAAAGTTTAAAATCTTCTCGAAAACTTGTCAATAGGGAGGCAATAATCTCAGCACAAGCAATTGCCGACTGAGCGATCGGTAACTCTACGCCCAAAGCCCATGCATCCCCGTGCAATTTCAGTCGGCGAATGCCTTCAATAAATAAAATTGAATTTTCTAGATCCTGCGTACTTAAAGCGATCGCTTCTAAAATTTCCTTAGCACAACTTACCTGCGGATCTTGGCTATAGAGATAGAGGCAGTCTCCCTTTTGTTTGGTATGTGAAAGTTTTAGTCCTGCCAATTCCTCTGATAGGGCGCTAGGTGTTTCTGTCTCCAGATCAAAGGCGTTCATTTCCATTGGTGTTAGGCGATCGGCAAGATGAAAATTTCGTTACAAAAATAACATGATAAGCATCTCGGTGCAATTAAATATAAAACCAGAACCCAAATTCGTTGGGGCGGGCGAAGCCCGCCCCAACGAATTTGGGTTTTAATTAATTTTCAGCCCTAAGTAGATAGGCTTAATAAAAACCAGAACTCAAAGAAGCTGATTCGCCCGCAAAGCGGGCGAATCAGCTTCTTTGGGTTTTATATTTAATTACGCCTATCTACTTGGAATCTTTTCGAGTATTCGCGAAACTTCGACCTTATGGACAGAAATTCCACAATCAGAATAGATAGAGAATTTATTTCTGGGTCTGTTTTTTATTTGTCTTTTCGCGCTCACAAATATTCATAAATACCTACAAATATTCATAAATATATTGTTCTTAAAATTAGGTTGTAAAGCTCTTGGTATATAGCTTTGATAACATTGCTAAGCATTTATACTGATTTGCAAATCATAAATAAAAAACTATGGTTATCAAAGTCAAAACAGAATGAGACTGAAGCAAAAGCAATATTTTCAGGAGTACTTATATGCCTGTTCAAACCATCCAGAATCTGCTAATTGTTGATCCGTTTGTGGTTGATTACCGATCGCTGATTCAACAAGTACCAGTAGGGACGCAAGTATTTATTCTGGATGGCGCTAGCGATGGGGTTGAGCAAATAGCGGCGATCTTGGCGAAATATAAAGATCTGGCAAGCGTTCAAATCCTGTCGCATGGTTCGGCAGGGGCGTTGCAATTAGGCGCGAGTACGCTCAATTTAGGGAATTTACAGGCGTATCAGGATCAATTGCAGCAATGGGGCAAATCGCTCAGCAAGACGGGGGCGAGACGGGCGATATTTTGCTGTATGGTTGCGATGTGGCAAGCGGGGATGGGGTTGAGTTTGTTAAACGATTAAGCGAGATTACGGGTGCGGATGTAACGGCTTCTAATGATTTGACGGGTAATGCGGCTTTGGGTGGGGATTGGGATCTAGAAGTGCAGACTGGGGCGATCGCTGCGTCCGAAGTCTTAGATCCTGTCGGTATGGCAAATTATCAAGGCACTTTGGCGGTTATTACGGTCACCAATAACAATGATTCTGGTTCTGGTTCACTGCGTCAAGCAATTATTGATGCCAATAAAAATTCAGGTTTAGATGTAATTGACTTGAGTGCGATCGCGGGGCAGACCATCACGCTGCTATCTTCCCTTCCAACTGTTACAGATAGTCTCTTTATCGACGGCGTTGAGAGTAACAAGATCGTTCTTGATGGTCAGGGTAAATATCAGATCATCGGTGTGAATACTACTGACAGCAATGCAGTTGTCACCTTTTCTGGCATTAAGTTTTATCGAGGACTCGCTAAAGGTGGTGATGGTAATGACGGTGGTGGCGGTGGTTTAGGGGCGGGTGGAGCGATCGTGGCTTATAAAGGTAATGTATCCGTCGATCGCTCTGAATTTGACACCAATAAAGCTCAGGGCGGTAATGGTGCTAGCAAAGGGGCGAAAGGCGGCGCGTTTGCAGGTGTTGGAGATTCAAGTCAGGGTGGCGGCGTATTTAATCAAGGTAGTCAATTAACCAGTGACTTAAATCTACCTTTGGGAGTAGCTACTATAGTCTTTGGTGGTGCTCCAAATGGTAATTTAGTTGCACAGAGTGGATCTTCAGGCGGAAATGGTAGCTTTGGTTCTGGCGGCGGCGGCGGCAGTGGCGGTGCTGGCACGTCATATAATGGTAATCTTGGCTCTACTGTTCCTGATGCTAATATCGATAAGGCTGGTAACGGAGGAGCAGGTGGGGCTGGTGGATTTGGGGCTGGTGGCGGTGGCGGTGGTGGCGGCGGCTTTGACGTGGATGACCTTATAACTACTGGTATTTCAGTCGAACAGGGTATTGGCGGTAATGGAGGAGCAGGTGGATTTAAGGCTGGTAATGGAGCATCAGGTACTGGGGGGACTAGCACTGGAGCCAGTGGCGGACAGGGCGGCGGCGGCGGTGCATTAGGCGGAGCTATTTTTGCTCACTGGAATGCAGGGCTAACAATCACCAATAGCACATTTACTAACAATTCCGTTCAGGCAGGCACGGGAGCGAATAGTGGCACTGCCGCTGACAATTCTGTTGCTGGTATTTATGACTCTGGCAGCGGCAAATACATCAATACTGGTTTTGACAACGTTACTATTAGTCAGGCTGTTTATAAGCCCAACAATGATTCCAGTCGAACCAGTCCTAGTACGGTTTCCATCCCCACGATCGCTCTTTCTAATCCGCTTGCTTCAGAGGACAGTGCTAAGGCAGTCTTTACTGTGGATGTGACGGGGACAATTCCCCCGAATGGGATACCGCTCTACTACATAATTCGCCAAGGAGCAAATACCTCATCGGCTGATTACAACGATCCCAATACAGCCAATCAAATCCTCCTAACCCAAAATGGGCAGAAGTTGGAGCTAAACATTATCGATGACGATCTTTATGAACCAAATCAAGAGACTTTAACCGTAGAGCTTTTACCTTCTCCTGCCTATAGTCGTGTGGACAATAAGTATGTCTCTACGGTTGCGATCGCCGACAATGAACCCGTAATTGGATTGAAGCTGCTCCAAAATGGTGCTGAGGGCGAGACTCTGGCGGATGGTACTGTTGGCAAACCCCACGGGCTGTTTCAGCTAACATTTGATAAAGCTGCTCCGAAGGACTTTACGCTTTATTTTGCCGCGCCAGCGATCGGTGTAGTAGATTCGACAAATACTGCTAATAGAGGTAGCATTGCCAACCCTGATAAAACTGCTGATTATCGACTTTATTGGCGCTATAAATCCGATTCGGTGGACATTCGCAATTATTTTCTCACGAATACTCTGGATTCCAATCAAATTGTTGTCTCGAAGGGAACAGGTACTGGTGACAAGGAAATTTATGTCGGGGTGGAAGTTTTTAACGATGAAATTTTTGAATCTACTGAAAAATTTGACCTATCACTATTAGCCGATCCTAAAGGTGTGGATATCAACTACCGCATTGATAGTGCCAACACAAAAACAACTATGGCGATCGCTGACAACGATCCGATTATCTCGATCACCAAAGTTGTTAATCCTAGCGAAGGTTTCGGCTATGGCAGTACCCTTGTGGGCTTAGGTTCGGCACTGCAACTGGAAAAGGATAAGAATGTTGAAATTGCCGCCAGTACGTCTTTAGACCTCACCAAAAACAATCAATTTACTCTGGAATTCTGGACTTCCATTGATAAACTCGCAGCCGATAGTTATCGTTTGATTGGGTTTGCCAATGGCAGTCTCGATATTTCCGTAAACAGCGCTGGCAAAATTGTTGCGTCTATTCAAAATGGAACTCTAGGCAAAATCTCTCTCGAAAGTTTGGATACAGTCACTCTTGATACATGGACTCATGTCGCCACTAGCTTTGACGGTGAGACTTTCAACCTGTTTATCAATGGACAACAAATCAAGTTTGACAATGGTAGCGATCGCCGCCTAATCAAGGGAGATAGTCTATTTATTGGTTCCGCAGCCAACCCCGACAAAAACAAACCCGTCACAACTTTCTTAGGCATGGTTGATGAAGTGCGATTATGGAATGTTGCTCGTACTCAAGAGCAAATCCAACAAAATTTGCTCACCAATTACAAAGGCGATGAACAAGGCTTGGTTGGCTATTGGCAACTAGATGACAATGTTAATGATGCTTCTGTAAATGGCAACAATGGTAAACTCACCAGCATTCAAGGCTTAAATGGTCAATATTTCAACGACGCAAACCCACCATCGGGCAAACCTATTTTCAATAGTACCCCAGTACTCAGCCGTGTCGATCCAAAGCTTGATTTTAACTATTCTGACTCCCCTGGACCAGGAGTAAATGCCGATAATTTCAGTGCTAAATGGACTGGCTATATTCTTGCTCCTAAAACTGGCAGTTATACTTTCAAGCTCATCGCCGATGATGGCGTAAGAATGCGATTGAATAACCAATTGATCGTCAATCGCTGGATAGATAGTGATGCCAAGATTCCTGATGACGGAAATCTCAGCGTGGCAATGGAAGCGGGTAAGCTATATCCTGTTGCGTTGGACTATTATGAAAATAAGGTTAAAGCTGAATTGCATTTGCTTTGGTCGGCGACCGACAGCGATGGCAAACAGTTTAAAAACGATGAAGTTGTGGGGACAGAAAATCTCCGAGCCAGTGTAGATTTTGTGGAAAATCCATCGCCACAATTGGGATACATCGAAATTCAATCAACTGATATTAATGGTAATCCCTTGCCCATCGCACAGGGGAATGGGCTATGGGTGCGCTACAACATTACGGGTGGTAATGCTACCAGATTACCTCGACCTGATGCAAATGGAAGTATTACGGCTGGTAATTTTGACTATTACAATTCCCAATTCCAAGTTAGCAGTACCGATCCCCTAACCCGCTTTGATGGTGTAGTTATTGCTAAAGGTGAATCTACAGCAAGGATTTATTTTGGCGCGGTTTCCGATGCGATCGTCGAAGGAGATGAGAAAATTTCTGTAGAAATTATTCCCTACAACATCGACCCTAAACCGACTACCCTCGATGATTCAGCTAATAAAAATAAAGATCTATCTAAGTATGGCTTACGCGACTCTACAGGGGCGATCGTTGGTTCTCTCAAACAGGATATTCTCATTCAAGACAGTTTACGATATAAGGCAGGTTTCTTTGTTTTAGGCGCTAACAATCGTTTGATTGGAGCTTTTCGAGATGGAACTTATACCAGTTTTGATAATATTCAACCCGATGTAAGTAATAGCGCTACAGTACTTTTGCGCCCATCAAGTCAACCAACTGGAACTGGAACAGTTTCCTTAACCTTAACTGCATCTGGGCAAACCCTCTCTTGGGATGACACAAATTGGGAAACAGCCAAATCTTTGACCTTGAGTAATTTAAGCGGAACAAGTTTTAAGTTGAGTACCACAATTACAAGTAGTGACAGTAAATACAGTGGTATGCCCGACTTCAATCTCACATTAGGCACACCCCGCGAAGACTATTTACTATTAGCAGAATCACCTCTATCTGATAAACAAAAGCCTGTCATTCCCCAAGTCAGTTTATTAGTAAGCGATCGCCTGATTGAAAACCAGCCTGATATTCCCGCTAATGTGATTATCAGACTCAGCGATCCTGCACCTGTCGGTGGCTTGAAGCTTTATCTCAAAGTTACAGGCGGCACGGCAAAACTCGGTGAAGATTACACCGTCAAAGCTGATTTGGCTCCTAGCGTTACTCCCGAAGTCAGCCCAGGTGTCATCACTACTTCTGAGATCAATTGACCGACTAATGAAGGACGCGACAAAGCTTTTGATGACAAAGCCGATACAAAATGGCTGATATTCAATTCGACTGGATGGCTGCAATATCAATTTGGTAATAACGCCGCTTCTGCGGTCAATCAATATAGCTTAACTTCCGCCAATGATGCGAATACCCGCGATCCCAAAAACTGGAAGATTTTGGGTTCCAATGATGGCGTGAATTTTGTTTTGCTTGATCAACGAACTAACGAAACCTTTAGCGATCGCGGACAAACTCGCACCTTTAGTTTTGTCAATACCAATGCTTACAAATACTATCGGTTTGATGTCTCGGCAAATAATGGAGCCGCAGAACTACAGCTAGCAGAATGGGAACTGTTTGGACAAATTGCCAATCTTGTTCCATCACCGATCGCAGGGACAGTGTCCGCTTCTTCTGGGACAAAACCTTCACCGACTGCTGAAGTTTCAACTCAAGCATTTGATGCTAATTCTGCTACAAAATGGCTGCTTTTTAATCCCACAGGATTTTTGCAATATCAATTTGAAAATAGTACGGCGAACGTAGTCAATCAATATTCGCTCACATCCGCAAATGATGAAGCGACCCGCGATCCAAAAGACTGGCGAATTTTAGGTTCCAATGATGGGACAAATTTTGTCGAATTAGACAAGCGCACAGGTCAAAGCTTTAGCGATCGCAAGCAAACTCGCAGCTTTAGTTTCGTCAATACCACCGCTTATAAGTTCTATAAATTGGATGTGACCGCGAATAATGGCGCGACCGACATCCTCCAATTAGCTGATTGGCAACTTTTTGGTCTTCAGCCCACCACAGCAAATCAACCGATTTCTAATGTCTATGTAATCACCGTACCCGAAGGTCAACAAACTTTCAATCTACCTTTAAATGCGATCGATGATTTGGTAGCGGAAGGAACGGAAACTATAGAGGTTACACTCGTCGCCCATGATGATACTAAATATCGTGTTGCTCCCGATCCCACTCAAAGCAAAGTCACGATGTCTTTGATCGATGATGAGCAAGCGGGAATTGAGATTAAGAGCGTTAGCTACGTTGATAAATTCCAAGAATTTAAGGCTGCTGCGACTAATCCTTTAAGTACTGTCACTTCCCAAACAAGCCTCACCTTTGCAGATTTAGATCGGGATAGCGATGTTGATGGGTTTGGTATTGATGCTCAAGGGAAAGCTCATTTCTTTGAGAATACTGATGCTAGCGCCGCTAAAAATACACCGCAATTCACAGAGAATGAGACTAAAAATCCTCTTAAGGGAATCACTGGCAGTCAAATTGTGTTTGCCGATCTTGATCGCGATGGTCGAGGAATAGTCGATGTTGGCACTGGCGCAAATGTTCGGACTGCCATTGTGGATGGTGATTTAGATGCTTTAGCTGTGCAAGCCGATGGCTCAGTCATCTATTACGAAAATGCCGATACCAGTGAATTAAGAAATACGCCCAACTTCCAACGCAATGATGTTAAAAATTCCTTTGCAGGCAAAAATCTGGGTGTAGGTTCTAAACTGAATCTGGTGGATGTTGAGTTCGATGGCGACCTCGATGCAGTCGTGGTTCGCGCTGATGGCAAGATTGATTTTTATGAAAATACCGATACTAGCGATCGTAAAAACAATCCAACTTTCGCGGCTCCCAATCCTAGTACCAATCCCTTCAAAGATATCCAACTCCAAG
Organism: Pseudanabaena sp. ELA645; assembly: GCA_037129985.1. Taxonomy (GTDB): domain Bacteria; phylum Cyanobacteriota; class Cyanobacteriia; order Pseudanabaenales; family Pseudanabaenaceae; genus Pseudanabaena. The sequence continues at coordinate 33,933 of JBAXTW010000041.1, forward strand.
CGGGTAGTAATTTAGGATTTGACGATATTGATCGCGATGGCGAGCCCGATGCTTTTAGTGTCAAAGCCGATGGCACGATCGCCTATTACGAAAATGTCAGCACCTTTGGCGGCAAAGCAACTTTTGTCACTAATACCAATAGTGATATGAGTCCCTTTAAAGTTCAAACCGTAGCCACAAATGGACAATTACAGTTTGCAGACTTAAATGGCGACAAAGATCTTGATGCGATCGTCACCAGTGGAACTAATAGTAGGGTTTTAGAGAACATCACCGTACCGCAACCTGTTTTCACCCAAAATCTGAATCGGATTAATACCCATGAGGATGGCTCTAAGGTGAGTTTTGGTGTACGTTTATCGACTAAGCCCACGGCTAACGTCACATTATCCATCCAAGGCGTTGATGCAACCGAAGTATCCTTTGACAAAACCACGCTCAACTATACACCTGACAACTGGGATAAATATCAAGTAGTCAACGCCACAGGGGTAGATGACAACATTTCTGATAGAACTGTACATGCAGTGCGAATTAATGGAACCTCAGAAGATACATTTTATAAATCCACCGCCGCCGTCCTCTTGGTGTCCAATGCCGACAATGATCAGGAATTGGCAACAGGAACAAGCAGCAGCATTCAAGACAATACTCTGCCTCAAGTCACTGTCAATGCTCTTAATAAAACCACTTTTACAGTCGGGCTGAAGGCGACTCAAGCCTATGATAACGGTACAATTGGGCTACAACTTGATGTAGCTGCCTCGGCTTCGGCGATCGCCTATACTCTCACAAAGGGAACTCAACTGACTTTTGGTAGTACAAAAGTTGAAATTCTCCAAGATATAAATATTTCCAATGCAGGTGCAAGTATTGCTGCGGTCAAACTAGTTCTAGGAACGGCGATCGCTAAAGATGCCACAGGAAGTTTCAATTTGCAGCAAGCTAGATTCCCTGAAGCTTTATCTCTAGCTATCACTCAAGCTTTTGATAGCACTAGTGGAGTTGTGGGGTTGCGAGTCAATCAAGCCGACATTAATGGTGTCACCTTGCCATCCTATCTCCTCACCGCAGGGACAATTCTCACTTTCGGTGTGACTACTCAGGTTTGAGAGCAGGTAAAATGGGATTATCTAGAAAGATTAATT
>JBAXTW010000042.1:0-34163 GCA_037129985.1 Pseudanabaena sp. ELA645
CTCGCCTTCTCTTACAATCTGATCTCCCTCCCTAAAAATCAGCGAACCGTAAGTGTACACGGTAGCTTGCAAAGAAGGAAGAAGAGCTTTCCAGTTTATTCAAACATCCCTTTAACCTTATCCGTCGCATCTTCCAATAGATTACGAGTTTTGGCTTCCACTTGTTTTGCTTTGCCAGCGAATTGATCCTTGCGATCGCCTGTCACATTACCGATCGCTTCTTGAGTTTTACCTTCTAGATTTTTAGCGTTAGCCTTGAGACGTTCGGGCAACTTCACACTGTCTTTGACATCTTCTGTCGCATTCCGCATATTCGCTTCAGCTTGCTTTGCCTTGCCAGCGATTTGATTTTTAGCATCACCTGTCACATTGCCGATCGCCTCTTGAGTTTTACCCTCTAGATCCTTGGCAACCGCTTTGGCTCGCTCCATGATGGCGATTTGTGGGTGGCTAGAAGTCGTTAGTTTATCAAAGGAGGTAGCCCAACTGTTATCAATAACTAGACCAAATACCAAGAAGAATGACAAACAAGAAATCAAGCCAATAGTCAATAAAGAACTGTAAATTTGAGAAATCATGTTAGTACCAGTAAAGTCTAATTGAGCATAAGATTTATTTTTTGATTATCAATAATCATCAATATGTTTTTGACGACTATTTTCCGATGATTTTATTTGTAGATAATCAGATACAAATTACAAGGAATAATTATTTTTAATGCCTAAATTACTTTAATAATTACTACAATAAATTATCAAGCAATTTAGACAGCAAAAATAATCGAGATCATCAACTATTTATTTTATAGAATCTCTAGCTTCTTCAGCTTTATGTTTGATAGCATCAGCAACATCTTTAGCTTTATCTTTAACATCTTCAGCCGCATTACGAATATGTGCTTCAGCCTGTTTAGCTCTACCTTCAACTTGTTTGTCAGTATCGCCTGTGACATTACCTACAGCTTCTTCAAGCTTGCCTTCAACATTTTTAGCAGCCGCTTTAGCGCGTTCTTGTATACTCATAATTGATGTCCTCAGTTTTATTTGTATTAGTGAATTATTATTAGAAAAAATAAGTAAAATTTAGCTTTTTCTAACAAAATTACTATGCGTTATTTGGATTTTTTATTCATCTGCCTGAAGATATAAGATAAAAATATATTTATGTAGATAATCTTGAAAAAAATATTATTCATATATAGAGATATTTTGAAAAATAATTTGTTAAGAAATAAGCTGTTAAAATATATTTAATACCTTTATGAGTTATCTAAATAAGGTGTCCAGTTAAATTATCTATTTACCTAATCTATAAACTATCTTCATGTCTTGATATCTGTAAGCTTTCACTCCTAGCACTTACTCTCACAGGACAGCGATTGATTTTTTGAATGATTTGAATGATTTGAATGATTTAGATACAAAAGTTAATAAAGCAACGTAGGGGCGGGTTTAGCCGATAATTTGACCATACACCGTAAGGTTATCAGCAAAACCCGCCCCTACAGAAGAAGATGACTTTATTCAATTTCTAATCCTTAATAAATGGTGCTTAAACGATGTCTTATAGAAACGGCGTAATGATGCAATACTTCCATTGGTATATGCCTGATGATGGCAGTCTTTGGAAACAGGTCGCGGACAAAGCTAACGAATTGGCAAAGATTGGGATTACTTCGCTATGGTTGCCCCCAGCCTACAAAGGGAAGTCGGGCGGTATGGACGTAGGCTATGGCGTTTATGATTTATTTGACTTGGGAGAGTTCGATCAAAAAGGCTCAGTCCGAACCAAATATGGCACTAAAGATGAATATATCCATGCGATCGCCGTAGCCCAAAAAGTAGGAATTAATATCTACGCGGATGTCGTGTTTAATCACAAATTGGGTGCTGACTATCCTGAAGAAGTGGAAGCAACACCCATGAGTATGGACGATCGCAACCAACCTGTGGGTGACTACCAAAAAATCAAAGCTTGGACACACTTTACCTTTGAGGGACGTGCGGGTAAATATTCGCAAATGGAATGGCATTGGTGGCATTTTGATGCGATCGATTACAATGCCTACAACGAAGGTGAAGATGCAATCTATTTGTTTAAAGGGAAGTCCTTTGATAAGGCGGTAGATCTAGAGAAAGGTAATTTTGATTATCTAATGGGTTGCGATCTGGATATGCAGAACTCGGAAGTACAAGGAGAACTTAAATATTGGGGAGAATGGAATTATGACCTGACTCATGTTGATGGATTTCGATTTGATGCGGTCAAACATGTATCCGCAGGGTTCTTTCAGGAATGGTTAGAGCATGTGCGTGACCATGCGAAACGAGATCTATTTGCGGTGGGAGAATATTGGTCTTATGAATTAGAAGCCTTACAGCATTTCATCGCTGCGACTGAGGGCAAAGTTGATTTATTTGATGTGCCTTTACATTTCAATTTTCATGAGGCAAGTCAAGAGCGTGAAAATTATGACCTCCGCCAAATCTTTGATAATACATTAGTCAAATCTCAGCCTACGCTCGCTGTCACCCTAGTAGAAAACCATGATTCCCAACCATTACAATCCCTAGAATCAGTGGTTGAGGCTTGGTTTAAGCCTTTAGCCTATGCCCTTATTTTGTTACGGCGAGAGGGATATCCCTGTATTTTTTATGCCGATTATTATGGCGCACATTACAAAGATCGAGGCAAAGATGGTAACGAGTATGAGATTTGGATGGAAAGTCATCAATGGTTACTGGATAAGTTCCTTTTCGCGAGACAAACCTATGCTTACGGCGATCAGATTGATTATTTTGATCATGCCAATACGATTGGTTGGACAAGGCTAGGCGATCGCGAGCATTTGGGTGGTATGGCAGTAGTACTTAGCAATAGTGAGGAAGGTCGGAAATGGATGAATGTCGGTCATCCCAACTCTACTTATGTTGACATCACTGAGCATATTGCTGAACCTGTCACCACAAATGATGACGGTTGGGCTGAGTTCCGTTGTAATGGCACTTCAATTTCATTGTGGTTACAGGATTTGAAAATCATCTCTTAAGAATAGGCGATCGCTTAAAAATAATTTAAGAATTGTCTAGATCCCCCCCAGCCCTCCTTACGAAAGGGGGGAGAATCAATTAAATTATCTTCTTCCCCCTTTTTAAGGGGGATTGAGGGGGATCTTTTAGAATCTCTGACCGTAGAAAGTAATTCTTAAATGGTTTCTTAGATCGCTTAAATCTAAATAGAACTATATCTTTCTTCCGCAAAAGGTTCGCCGCGATGGTGATAGCCATTACGTTCCCAAAAACCAAGTTCCATCTTATCAAGAAACTCAAGCCCATTTAGCCATTTAGCACTTTTCCAAGCATAGAGATGGGGAACCACCAGTCGTAATGGACCACCATTATCAATCGGTAAGGGCTTGTCGAAGAGAGTATGCGCGAAAAAATTCTCTTCTCTCACAAAGTCTTCCATCGCAATATTCGTTGTATAGCCACCATAGCAATGTTCCATTAAATGCACAGCCTTGGGATCAACTTCAACATGATTCAAGAAGTCAGCAACTTTGACCCCTTGCCACTTCACATCTAGTTTTGACCATGTGGTTACACAGTGAAAGTCAGCCGTAAAATCAGTTTGAGGCATCGCCATCAGATCATCCCATGTGAAGGTTTTCTCTGTCGCACATCCCCATACTCGTAGTTGCCAATCTTGACGCTTAATTTGTGGGGTGTCGCCATAGGTCATAATCGGGAACCCATTCGTGAGTCTCTGTCCATTAGGAACCCGTTCTGGATTTGGCGATCGCGATTTAAATAAGTCGGCGAACATAAAAAACTCTCCCACAAAACAAGTTTTAGACAAAAAGCTAAAAATATCTTACATTCAAAAAAGCGACAGTGAACATAAGCGAGCAAATGTTTGCGGATGTTTTTATGGCTTTGATAACTGGCTTATGGATCGCATCAGGTTTTGGGCGATCGCTTTGGTATAACTAAATAATAAAAACAACGCCAAAAAAGTGTAATATCAAAGTGTATAGGTCAAAAACAGCAGCAATTGTAATATGTCAGAACAAGAAGGATCTGAGCTACAACAAATTAAGCTCTCTTTCCCCTACAAAAAAGGTAATCTACCCTCTTATAGTAATGCTGCATTAGTTAATAATCTTGGCGAAGGGACATTTATTATAGATTTTGGATTTTTTGATCCTCTGTCTACAAGAGATTCTCCGAACCCAGATACAACTTTTGACGTAGAGCCAGTAACAAGAGTTTTACTTACCCGAAAGATAGCTATGCAACTCCTAAGCAGCCTTTCTTCAGCTTTAAGTACAGAAGTTTCTGATGATAATAAGGATTGAGTACAAATTGTCTATTTGTAAGAGTTAGTTATGAGCAAAGATACCATGAAATTTGATTTGTTTCCTTTCAATAATGAGTCTTATTCACCTTTCTCATTTGTTAAAAATAATAAGGCGATCAAAATTCCTGAATATCAGATTAACAAAGTAAATACGACTGTAAAAATTTCAAAACCAACTGGTAATAAAGCTTTTGTAAATACACTGCAAAGCACTAATAATAGTAAAATTGCTAATTTATTCAATATTGGCGATTCCAAAATATTAGCTTTTATTGCATCAGACTCAGACTTAACTAATTTACTAATAGAGGCTAATAAACAAATTCGTAAATGGTTCCCATCTGAGAATTTAAGATTAGACTTTATTGATGATATTCCTTCTAAGTTAGAGCTATCTATTTCTGTGTCTCTGAGTGACTATGAAGCATTCTCCAAATTTGATGAATTCAACGAAAAATGGTGGTTTCCTTGTTCAAAACAAGCAACAAAATATTTGTTTATTGTATTAGGCTGTCAAAATTAAAATGCATCAAAAGTTTGAATGGACTTTGTATTTAGACTTAGCAAAAGAGTTGTTAGTTTTAACTTCATTAGAGCAGGAATTAAACACAAATGAAAACATTAAGGAGGCTTACTACCGAACTGTCATAAGTAGGGCTTACTATGCTGCATTTTGTACGGCTAGAAATTATTTAAGGGATACGCTTAACATAAGAATTAGCAAAGTAGATGCTCATGCCTTTGTTATTATTGAATTTAAAGAGCAACGCAAATTAAAGAATTCTCACAATATTTCAAATACCCTACACTCGCTACGCAATTATAGAAATATGGCTGATTATGATGATATTTGTAAGATTCGTTTAGAGCATGTAGCACAACACGCTGTCAAAGAATCGCAAAGGATTATTGATTTGATATCTGCGCTTTCGTAAATGTCTAGGAATTGGTGTGAAATAACCGTGAAGTGCTGCATTTTTCACATTCAGTAAAAAATTGCAAACTGCTTTTTCTAATCTTTTCCCGATCGCCACAGGACGGACAAATATTTTTAATCGCCGTATTTTTACCGCAATCGTTACATTTAAAAAAGTAACTGTGAACATAGGCGATCGCTACATCTGGACTTTGGCAATGGGAGCAGATGTTTGTGGATGTTTTTACGGGTTTGATGACTGGTTTATGAATCGCATCGGGTTTTGGGCGATCGCCAATAGCAGGAGCAACAATAGGAACCACAGGAATAATCTTTTTCTGCGGTAATACTGGTTTAACGGTAGCGATCGGATTTAAGTCTGAAGGATTGTCAATATTTGGGCTTTGAACAGAAGGACTTATGGGCGTAATGTTGGCATTAGTCAAAGATTCCTTGATTTTTACAGGTTTGTGATGCGCCAACAAGAACTTACTAATTCTTGGAATCTCATCTTTAGCAAGTTCGTAGGCAATTTCTAAGCTCAGGTTAAATAAACTATCTTTTTTACGATATTCCGTTGCGATCGCCTTGATCTTATCTGAAATTTGATCGGCTTTACAGACAATATCAAGCTTGTCATTTTTGGGACGATTGATAATTCCAGAGTCAGAAATTGCTACCAATACATCTATTGGCATTTTCTTGAAATGTGATTGTCCTCCCAAAAGCATCTTATTCAGCAAAGTTTCAACATGAGCTTCTAAATAGTCTTTAAGAAATTTCCCCTGTCTCTGAGCTTGCAAAATTGGCGAAGGCATTCCTTGCCAAGCATTGTTAAACCACCGCTTCCATTCACCAAGTTCATTCACCTCGACGCGGGTTGTTACACTTTTGCTCTCAATGATTAGCAGTCCATAGCGGTGCAATACCAAATGATCGATTTGGCAAGCATCCCCTGCTTTTTCTAAACGCAAATTATTAAAAATTAGAAATTGTGGATCGTCTTTAAATTCACGACTGAGATAAAAAGCTAATTGAGATTCCGCACGGTATCCCGCTTGTTCAAATTTATCAGTTGTTTCAATGCGATCGAGTTCTTTAATTATCATTACTTTCTTTAACCCCCAAAATGCTTTTAGCTTTTAACCCAAAAAAGGGTGGATGCGCGAAGCGCATCCACCCTTTTTTGCTATTTATTCAGCAGATGCGGCAGCAGCAGCACGGGCGGCGGCGGCTTCATCTGGATGAATACCCAGACGGGTTAGGTTAAAGCGTCCACGATTATCAACCTCGCGGATCTTAATCAAGACTTCATCACCAACAGCGACTTCATCTTCGACCTTGCCCACACGACCTTCTGCCAACTGCGAAATATGTACCATACCTTCCTTACCAGGGAGGAACTCCACAAACGCACCGATCGGAATAATCCTTGTCACATGACCAACATACACATCACCCGAACCAACACGGCGAGTCATGTTTTCGATGATCCGTCTAGCTTTAAGCGCACCTTCGCCACTCATAGACGAAATCATCACCGTGCCATCGTCTTCGATATCGATCTTGGCTCCAGTTTCCTCAGTGATGCCCTTGATGTTCTTACCACCAGGTCCAATGATCATGCCGATTTGTTCAGGATCGATACGAATCGTCAGCAAGCGTGGCGCGTATGGCGAAAGCTGCGGTCTTGGTGCAGAGAGCAATTCCAACATCTTGCCCATGATGTGAGCGCGACCAGTCTTGGCTTGCATGATCGCGGCGCGAACCGTGTCCATCGAGATACTGGTGATCTTCATGTCCATTTGCAGCGCGGTGATACCTGTGTCCGTACCCGCCACTTTGAAATCCATGTCGCCAAGGAAATCTTCAATGCCTTGAATGTCAGTCAGAATGCGAACTTCATCGCCTTCCTTGATCAAGCCCATCGCTACACCGCTTACGGGTTTGGTGATCGGCACACCTGCATCCATCAGCGCCAGAGTCGAACCACAGACTGAACCCATCGAGGTCGAGCCGTTGGAAGATAAAACTTCCGACACTAGGCGCAGAACATAGGGGAATTCCGCCTTGGATGGGAGTACAGGCACGAGGGCGCGTTCCGCCAATGCACCGTGACCAATTTCGCGGCGACCAGCCGATCGCATTGGTTTAGCTTCACCAACCGAGTAGGGCGGGAAGTTGTAATGGTGCATATAACGCTTTTTCGCGTCAGGATGCAGATCGTCCATTTCCTGTGCATCCCCTGGAGTGCCAAGGGTGGCGATCGTCAAGACTTGGGTCAAGCCACGATTAAACAAACCGCTACCATGCACGCGGGGAATCACACCCACTTCTGTCCAGATCGGGCGCACTTCATCAAGCTTACGTCCGTCAATGCGAACATTCTGCTCGATTACTTGCAAGCGCATCAGCTTTTTAGTGAGTTCCTTGTAAGTGGCGCTAATCACCTTTTTATCAGCAACCAATTTTACTGGATCTTCTTCTGGCAAAGCGGCGATCGCTTCTAAAAGTTCAGCTTTAATCGCATCAAGAGCCTCATCGCGAACATTGCGATCTTTCTCACAACTTGCCACTACTTGAGCAACCTTATCTTTGACCGTATCGGCAATAAAGTTTTCCAAGGTGGGATCGGTTTCGGGTGCGACTATTTCTGGTAACGCAATCCCTAATTCTTTCAATAAATCAAGCTGAGCCTTGATTAGTTCCAGTACGGCTTCATAACCAAAGTCGATCGCTTCGATCATGTCCGCTTCGGGCAACTGATTAGCTCCAGCCTCAACCATGATGATCCCTTCCGCAGTACCAGCCACGACAAGATCGAGATCGCCTGCTTCAACTTCGGCATAGGTGGGATTGATGATGAACTCATCACCGACTAAACCAACGCGCACACCTGCCATTGGTCCCATGAAGGGTAATCCTGCGATCAAAGCGGCGATCGATGCACCAGTTACAGCCAAAACATCAGGTGGTACTTTGTCGTCTAGCGCCATCGTAGTGGCAACAATCTGCACATCATCACGATACCAGTTGGGAAACAAAGGACGCATGGGGCGATCGATCAGGCGGCAAATCAGGGTTGCTTTTTCGGGGGGACGACCTTCACGACGCAGGAAACCACCAGGAATACGACCTGCTGCATATAGGCGCTCTTCGTAATCAACTAGGAGCGGTACAAAATCTACACCATCACGGGCAGGACCTCTGGTCGCTGTCACTAATATGGCAGTTTCCCCACACTGGACTAATACTGAGCCTCCAGCTTGAGGGGCAAACGTGCCAATTCTTAATTTAATTTCCCTGCCATAAAAAGGGATAATTTTTGTTACGGCATCCATCTATGATCTACTTCCCTTTTGACTTTTTTCACTTTATATATGTCGCAATGTTAGCACTGATGTCGTATGGTCTGTCGTAATTTCTAATCTTGCTTGACTTGTAGCTGAATTAACAACCGTTTAATTAACATAATTACGGTTCGCTTTATAGAACTTAACAAAGATTTGATTCCTGCAAAGCTACCTGTCATTTTCCAGATAAATACCACCCAATACCAACCCTTGACGATTTCTCCCCAAAGTGTGATCTTTTCCTGCTGAGAATCGGCGCTATCTGGATGCTGAACTTTTGAAGTGTTGAGGTTTAATTCTTGGGACATAAGTTTATACATATCGTTAGATAAATATCACTTTAGAAGCAAGACAACACTCCAAAGCATCTTAAGCTAAAGTTGATTTTAAGCATCAAGGCGATCGCTAGCAACTAAATATACATAGATCTCATTTTTTAAGGTAATTCCAAAATAACAATCACCAAATCAAAGAACATTCATAACTCTTAAAAACTGAGTCTCGGCTAATTAACGTTGCATTTTCAACTTTAGACTAAGCTATGAGATTCTATCAATAATAAATTCATGTTTCTCCAAGCCAGAATTCGTCGGGTAATGGATCGTCAAAGTCAGCCGTAAATATACAAGCTCCTAAACCTAGTCCTGCTTGCCTTAAGCGTTTGGATGATGAGTCTTGAGGCTTTTGATTAATTTTTACTTCTACCCATTGCAATAATTGTGTAGCTAGTTGAATTTGCTCTTGAAAGTCTAAATTTTTAGCTTCGTTTAAGAGTTCTTTTAATGGCATATAATCGTCTCCCTTACATGATCGATCTTTCTTCCGATAAGTGGAGTTTGTTGAGAATTTGTAATATCCTGAAATCAAAGTTAAAAACTAAACATAAATCCTAGCCATAAAACCTAACATATCTGTGAATTACTACTTTCCCTCCGATCCTCCTTACTTTTTGTTTGCTATTTCCCTCCTTGCTGGACTTGCCTGTGGGCGATCGTTTGAAGTAACTTTACGCGCTCTTGTAAATAAATGGTCAACGAGTAAATCTTCTCGTGTCATGCTCGAACTCAAAAGCGGCAGCATCAAAGTTCCTTACCTTGGCATGACCATCAGTATTGCGGTGTTTATGTCTACAGGGCTGGAAATATTTGGTCTGCCAACCCTATTTGGCTACATCGTGGCTATCCCCCTCACCGTTGGTATTGCGTCACTAGTTTGGAGACAGCTAGGACAGATGTTAATCGAACTCGAACGTGGCGGTTCCGCCGCGCTAGACCTTGATTCATTTGAAGGTTAAACTTAATGATGAGATGTGAGAGACTCGTCCCTAGGGCGCAACTCTCACATATTTTGAAAACTGGGGCTAGGCTAATTAATTAATGGATGCTAAAGAGTTTTTGCAGTTATATCGAGCAGGGAAAAAAGAATTTGCGAATGTTGACCTTGTGGGGGCTGACTTAAAAGCGATCGATCTGCACAAGCTCAATTTTAGTCATGCAGCAATGAGTAAAGCTAATTTAGCCGCAGCTAAACTGTGTAGAGCCAATTTAACTGGGGCGGATTTGAGCTATGCCAACTTAAACAAAGCCGATCTCCATCGCGCCAATCTCCGTCATGCCAATCTTAAAGGGGCTGATTTGCGTGGAGCAGACTTGCGTGGAGCAGATTTACGCGGCGCAAATTTGAGTTGGGCAAATGTCCAAGAGGCTCTATTTGATGGCGCTCAGATGGAAAACATTAATTTATACAATGCTAAAACTTAATCGAGAAAGGCGTGCTTCGCACGCCTTTCTTAATTTTATGCTTCACCCGTAATCGATAGACCGTCCAACCAAACCTGTGGAGCGACCCCAGAAGGTGTTACTTTAACATTCGGTTCGACATAGACGATCGCCTTGAGTAAAGTCAAAATATCACCTGCCACCGTCGCGGACTCGATACTAATGCGATCGCCTTTATTTACCAACCAACCATCAAAAGGCAAAGAAAAAGAACCTTGAGATGCTTGTACACCCGCATGGAGTGCTTGTAAATCGTCAATCAAAATCACGTTTTCGGCTGTGGCAAGATCGTAAACTTTTTCACTAGGTGCTGCAACCGTACTGCGTTCTATATGGAAAAAATTCGGACTAACAGAAACCTTTGCACCAACGCTACCATTACCAGTAGGCTTAGCATCTAAGCGTTTAGCAGTGACCGAACTATGCAAAAAGTTGGTTAAAATTCCATTAGTAATCAAAGGAGTCCGCCGAGTCGGGGTTCCTTCGCCGTCAAAGGTAGATGCACCGATATTACCGACATGTAGCTCATCGTCACTCACATTTAACAGGGGTGAAGCGATCGCTGTACCAATTGATTCAGGTGTCGAGAGGCTATTTTTATCGAGAATGCTCTGGGCATTAAATAGACTGGAGAACGCGCCAATTAAGCTCAAAAAAGCTTCTGGAGAAAATACGACTAGATACTTACCCGATTTAATTTTTTCATAGTTCAAATGACTAATTGTTTTTTCCGCAGTTTCAGTCACACAGCCTTTCACATCTAAATCTTCAAAAGTACGACTGACCCGATAAGCGCCACCACTGCGAGGTTTTCGGTCTTCTTCTTCAGTTTTCGTATACAGATAAATAGAGCTATAGGAGCTACTTTCATTTCGCATGGCTCCAGCACTATTGAGATAGAATCGAGTCAAATCGCGCTGAGATAAACCGTTATAGGGAACTCCTGCGATCGCAGGATGGGCGGCAAGTAATTCTTTTTCTGCACCTAAAAGTGTTTCGACTAGCTGCTCAATTTTGGTGGTTGGTGCGACCTGTGGTTCACGATCTGGAATATTGGCGATCGCTTCGGGACTGAAGTCGGGAATATTTTCTTTTGCGCCAAAGAAACTTGCTTCATGAGCGCTTTGGAGAGCCAATTCTAAACCTATGCGATCGATATTGGTGGTAGAGGTAACGCCAACTGTCCCCTCATCATTCCAAACCCGCACGGTGATGCTAGCGCGGTTGGATGCAGAGACTTGTTTAGGAGCGCCACTATCAACTTCAGCACTGGTCTCATCAACGATCGCACCATAGATATCAAACTTTTGAATACCTAACTTACTAGCTGTTTCTTTAGCATCGGAGACTAATTTTTCTACACTGAGCGCTGATGACATAAATCTTTTAGTTGCTTTAATCTTTTATATTGTACCTACCTTAATCCAGTCTTGTGGTGGCTTTGATTTCTGCTTCATCAAGGGGTATTCGAGCGCCCGCTTCGCCACAGAGTCCTTTTAAGACTATTTCTGGTTTATGGGGCAATGATTTGAGCTAAACGCCGCAGGATTTGCAGCACCGTTGGTAAATCGTCGTCGGGCGGGAAAATCGAGAATAGTGATGATGTGGCATAGATGGGTGCATTACCTGTTACATCTAGTTTGACAAATCGGTATTCGGAGCCATTAGTGATCAGTCCGAAGGTGGTTTTCGCAGGATTGGGACTAGCCAACATATAGGCAAGGGCTTGAGGTAAGGCTTTGTGTAATGAAAAACTACTGCTTTTCGATTCGATTACTAATATCCATAAACTTTGTTGAATGACGAGAATATCGATACGTCCGCGATAAATAGTTTCGCCATCGATCGCTGATACGGTGATTGATTCTTCGTCAGCGATCGCAAATTGGGAGCTATAAAAACTAGCGAGATCGAGTAATGGCGATAATATTGCCATTTTAACGATGTTTTCGGAAACTACGGATTTACGACTAATATTTTTATAAAATTCGGTAATGCGCTTAAGGACATCGCGATCGCCTTGGCTGAGGTTTACTAATTCCTGTCGCCATTCCCTAAAGAAGTCACGATCATCATTGCGCTGCAATTGAAAATCGCGTTCTAGTCCTTCTAAGCTAGTTTCTTCTGATATGCGTAGTAATTGCACCATGATTTCTTGTTTAACTCTTCAATCAAACGGCGATCAGTTGTCATAAATAGGCTCAATGATAAAATAATATCTAATTGTGGGAATTACCCACATACTCACATAATTATTATGAATAACATTGCGTAATATCGAGTGTTTTAATATGCCAAATACTAACTTTCGTACTATCAAAGAAGCAACTCGCACCGATGATCGTGGACGAATCACCATTGGTATTGAAGCAAAGGGCAAAACTTACCAAGTCCTAGTCAACGACCTCGGACAAATCCTCTTAGAACCAGTAATTACGATCCCCGAACGCGAACGTTGGCTGTTTGAAAACCCCGAAGCCCTAGCATCCGTCAAACAAGGACTCAAAGAATCTGCTGCTGGTGAAACTCACTATCTAGGCTCATTTGCTCAATATGCAGATTTAGAGATTGACGATTAAATGAGATTTCAATTGCGACTTTCAACAATGGCTAAAAACACCTTAGCCAATCTCGAACAAACAAATCAACCCAAGTACCGCAAAACCTTAAAAATACTAAGCTTGATGGAAACAAATCTCCGTCATCCCAGCTTAAATACCCATAAATACAATGCGATCGAAGGTGAAAATGGCGAAGAAATTTTTGAGTCTTATATCGAGAATAAAACGCCCGCCGCTTTCAGAATTTTTTGGCACTACGGCATCGGACAAGGCATCATCACTATCGTTGCAATTACCCCACATCCTTAGCTGTCATCTACTAAAAAAAAGCAAAAAAAAGAGTTCTCAGGGAGAACTCTTTTTTTGTAATTACCGTTTCGAGTATTGAGGAGCCTTACGAGCTTTCTTGAGACCATACTTCTTGCGTTCCTTACAACGAGGATCGCGAGTCATGTAACCTTCAATCTTGAGAGGCTTACGATTTTCGGGAGCAAGTTCGCACAATGCACGAGCAACACCCAATTTAATCGCATCAGCTTGACCAGTGACACCACCACCGTGAGCATTGACCAAAACATCATACTCATTTTCCAAGCCCAAGGTTTCCAAAGGAGCCTTGACACCAGAGATGTAGGTAGGGTTGAACTGCAAGTACAGATCGCCAGGCTTGCCATTGATCACGATTTTGCCTTCACCTGGAACGAGGCGGACACGGGCGATCGCCTTTTTACGACGACCAGTTCCCCAATAAACAGCACGGTTAGAACGTTCAGTATCTGACATCGGTTATTTCTCCTACTTCTGAGATGGGATGGTGTTGATGACCAAGGTTTCGGGCTGTTGAGCCTCATGGGGGTGGTTTGCCCCCTTATAAACCTTGAGCTTGGTGAAAAGCTGACGACCAAGGGTATTCTTAGGCAACATACCTTTGATGGCATGTTCGAGAACCCGTTCGGGGACGCGAGCGATCACTTTGTCAAAGGTTTCTTCCTTCATCCCACCTGGACGACCAGAATGTCTTCTGTATAGTTTTTGGGTGGATTTTTTACCAGTTACGGCGATTTTTTCGGCGTTGATCACAACGACAAAATCGCCAGTATCTAAGTGGGGCGTATAGATGGGCTTATTCTTACCGCGCAAGATGACCGCGATCGCACTAGCAAGCCGTCCGAGGCGCTGACCTTCAGCATCGATAATGTACCATTTGCGATCGGGATCGCTAGGTAAGTAGCTTTTATTTGGAGTGAGTGTAGTTGTAGTCATTAGTTTCTCTACAAGCGAGATTTTTCTATTAAAACTTTTATTTTGGGAAACGCTTTTTGGATGCTTTTTGAAACTTCAAACCAATGTAAATACATGATTATCGGTTAAAGCCAACGTTTGCTTGCGCGATGCGAACTCGGCAAAAGGGTTATCGGCATAGCCGATCGCCAATAGGCAAAGTCCTTGCGGCGGCGCGGCATACTTAACTTCGATACGACGTTTTTCTTGCCATCTGGTCGTAAAGGCTTCGATACTAAGGCGTTGACACCCCACATCGACTAACTGCCCCACTAATAAACGGATCATGCCGTAAAGAAAGCCACTAGCCTGAACTTCCACATGGACAAAATCGCCATCTCGCCAACATATCGCTTCTTGAAGATCAAGACGACTATGGGTACGACTCGAACCTGCCCTCTGGAACGCTGCCATATCCTGTTCGCCGAGCATTGGCTGCAAAGCTTGATGGATAAGCTGTTCGTCAAGGAGATCGTAATAGTAGTGCCAGCTAAACTGCTTCACAAATAAATTCGGGATCGCGGCGGTGTAAATCGTGTAACGATAACGTCGCCATGTCGCCGAAAATCTTGCGTGCCAGTCGCTCTTCACCTCTGTCGATCCGCAGATGAGAATGCCTTCGGGTAAATAAGCGTTAAGTACTTTCGCCCAACGCTGAGGAGGAATCAGACTTGAAGTGTCAAAGTGCGCTACTAGAGCCGCCGCATGAACTCCTGTATCCGTTCTACCTGCGCCATGCAGAACCGTTACTTTTCCGCAAACCTTAGCGATCGCTTCTTCGATTGTTTGCTGAACGCTGGGATGATTTGGCTGTCTTTGCCATCCGTAAAAGTGTGTACCTAGATATTGAATAACTAAAGCCACACGACGGGAAGACTCAGAATCAGCAGAAAACATCTTTAGTTTACAATGTGGTATCAATTACGAATTAGCAATTACGAATTAAAAATTAAAATCGTAATTCATGATTTTTCAATTCCTTAGTAATTAAAAATTAAATTCGTAATTCGTAATTCGTAATTTATACAAGCTGTAGGATCGCCATTTCGGCATTATCACCGCGACGACCAACCGTGCGAATAATGCGGGTATAGCCACCATTACGATCAGCGTAACGTTCAGGAGCTTGGCTAAATAGCAAGTCAACTAAAGTAGTGACGCGATCCTCTGGGGATAATTGTTCTTGCTTAGTCTTGGTCATGGGGCGATCGCCAACGGGTTCGCCATCTTTGACCGAGAGATCGTATAAATAAGCGATCGCTTGACGACGAGCATGGAGAGATCCATCTTTAGCAAGAGTGATCATGTGATCGGCAGTAGTGCGAACCGCATCAGCCTTAGCTCTAGTGGTTTTGATTTCGCCTCTGAGAATCAACTGAGTAGTCAAAGCCCTTAGCAACGCTTTACGCTGATCGGCAGCCTTATTAAGTTGGGGTGTTTTACATCTGTGACGCATGGTGGTGACACATTAGTGTGTAGTAGATGGGATATTTAAAGGGATGTTCTAAGAGGATTTAGAAGCTTTGGACTCAGTTAGAGTTAAGCCAAGATGCTGTTTAAGGGCATCCATAACTTCTTCAGCCGACTTTTGACCAAAGTTCTTGATTTCCAATAGATCGTCTTGGGTGTACTCCAGCAAATCGGCAACAGTATTAATCTGTGCGCGTTTGAGGCAGTTGTATGCTCTGACTGACAATTGCAACTCTTCAATATGAATTTGCTTCGTCTCGTCTTGATCATCACGTTCTTGAGGCAATGATGGCGCAAGGGTAATTTCTTGCAAAGGCGAGAAGAGATTGACTAGGACGCTAGCCGCTTGGCTAAGCGCTTCTTGAGGAGTAATGCTGCCGTTGGTCCAAATATCGATCAAGAGACTCTCTTTGTTGATCGCATCACCGATCCGAGCGTCTTTAATTTCGTACTTGACCTTACGCACAGGCATAAACACAGCGTCAATCTTGAGAGTATCAATGGGAGAACTGTGGTCTTCCTTAGAGCGGTCTACAGAACGATAGCCCTTACCACGCTCAATCGTCAGTTCCATCTCCAAAGTCGCGCCCTCACTAAGTGTGGCGATGTATTGGTTGGGATTAACGATCTCGATATCCGATGGCAAAGAATGAAAACTAGTAGCCATGACTAGTTTTGGTCCACGCTCTACCAAACGAATAATCTGCGGTGCGGAACTATAGGACTTCAGCACTAGCTCTTTGAGGTTCAGCATCAAATCCAAAACGTCTTCCCGCACGCCTGGAATCGTCGCAAACTCGTGGTTGACACCAGCAATGCGAACAGCAGTGACCGCCGCACCCTCAAGATTGGAGAGCAATACTCGTCTGAGCGCATTTCCAATGGTAATGCCTTGCCCCCGATCTAGTGGTTCCAGAACAAATTGGCTGTACTGGCTATTGTCTTTTTCTGTGTGGGATGCAACGCATTCAACCTGAAACTGGGCCATATTTGTACCGACTTAGTCTGCAAGAGTAAACGAAAAATCAAAGAGAATTGAAAAATTACGAATTACGAATTACGAATTTAATTCTAGAATCACGAGTTTAATTCGTAATTGCTAATTCGTAATTGATTACACACGTCTGCGCTTGGGCGGGCGGCAACCGTTATGGGGAATTGGGGTGATATCACGAATGAGCGTAATTTCTAAACCAGCAGCTTGCAAAGCTCTCACTGCGGTTTCACGACCTGAGCCAGGTCCTGTTACCATCACTTCAACTTGACGCATTCCCTGCTCCATCGCCCTTCTAGCAGCAGATTCGGCGGCGGTTTGAGCGGCAAATGGAGTACCTTTCTTAGCACCCTTAAAGCCGCTAGCGCCTGCCGACGACCAAGAAATTACATCGCCTACGGTGTCGGCGATCGTGACGATAGTGTTGTTAAAAGTAGACTGGATATAAGCGACCCCATTGGGGACATTGCGCTTGTTTTTGCGTGCGCCAGTTCTACGGGTTGTTTGACGAGCCATTGTTTCGTATTAATCCTTAACTTACTTCTTACCAGGTGCTTTCTTCTTACCAGCAACCGTGCGACGACCGCCACGACGGGTACGTGCATTGGTGCGTGTGCGTTGTCCACGAACGGGAAGCCCCATGCGGTGTCTGCGACCTCTGTAGCAACCGATGTCGATCAGACGCTTAATGCTTAAACCTTCAAGACGACGCAGATCGCCCTCTACTTGAAAGTTGGATTCTACCTCATGGCGCAAAGTCGTTACTTCAGGATCAGTAAGCTCTTTCACCCGCGTATCGGGGTTTATTTTGGTAGCTGCTAAGATTTTTTTGGCGCTTGTCAGACCGATGCCGTATATATACGTCAGTCCTATTTCGATGCGCTTGTCACGAGGAAGGTCAACTCCTGCAATGCGAGCCACTATAAGTCTCCAAATTTGTTGTCAGTTTTCAATTTTATGTCTTTCCTGAGATAACTTTTGAGGTATCTTTCGGTTTTATGGCTGTACAACACTATTCTTCGCGAGAGCGTGCTTTCTATGCAGTGGGTTAGCTACAGTCGGAACAGGCAAATTACGAAGACGTAATATTTTACAGCGAACTCTATAATATATGGATAATGGTAACTTATGTCAATATTTTTATAATTTACTTTAGTTAATCGCCTACGATTAGTATTGTTAACCGTAGGCGATCGCTTGTGAAACCAACCTGAAATGAGCCGCACTAAAGATCTTGTATCGATCTTGATTAGCCCACGATCGCGCTTCAGTTTTGCTACTGGTTATTGATTTTGTCATGCCAACAAACAATTTTTTTGAGATAATAGAAATCAAAATGTAAAGCGTTGGTCAAAATTATGGCTATTTTTGCTGCTGTTCAAACTCCTGAAAGAGTGAAAGATACCGTGCGGGAAGTAGTACGCAAGACTTACCCTAAATATAAGGTCATTGTGCTAGACGATGATTTCAACACTTTTGAGCATGTGTCGAATTGCTTGATGAAATACATCCCCCAAATGACAGAGGAGCTAGCGTGGGAATTAACCAATCAAGTCCATTATCAAGGCTTAGCGATCGCATGGGTGGGTCCCTTGGAGCAAGCTGAGCTTTACCATGAGCAATTAAAACAAGCTGGGCTGACAATGGCTCCTCTAGAAGTGGAATGAAAGTCACCCATTAGCATGGTTCTGTAGATAGAAAAACAATGCAAAAGCCTAGAAACTCTATCTATACCTGAGTTTCAGGCATTGTCATCCTTCAGGAACAATGGGAACTATGCCAATCATCTCCAGTCAGAAGAGGCATAGTTCCACAGGAAACCAAACTCATGAAATCTCTCACAAAAATCTATTTAGGCGCAGCGATCGCTACAGCCGTTATGACATCCTTTAGCGCGATCGCCTCAGCCGAAACAGTCAAACTCCCTGGAAGCTACATCGGTGCTGGAATCTCTGCCCAAACTTTGGCGAGTAATTCATCAGGAAGTGGGAACTCGGTAGTTGGTGCAAACATCGCAGGACGATATAAGTTTGATGATGTACCTGTTTCCGTCCGAAGTTCCGTTCTCTTTGGTAATGGTGGCACATCTGTAGTTCCCACAGTTTCCTATGATGTCCCCTTAGGCGATCGCACCAATGTCTATCTCGGTGCTGGTGCTTCGGTGAAGGTTGGCGGTGATAGCAGCTTAACGGGCAATCAAACTGCATTTGCCTTGCAACCTGGTGTGGAAGTTAGTCTCAGCAGGAATTTACTCCTCTATGGAAATGCAGTAATTCCATTTAACGGTCAAACCGATGGTTCCGCAGGGACTTCTCTGCAAGCAGGTTTAGGTTTCCAATTCTAAAAATTCTAATCAGTAGGGGCAATTCATGAATTGCCCCTACTGCATAAAAAAGGCGGCGCTATGCGCCGCTTTTTTTATGCTTCCCAAAACCGACAGCCTTGACAGGGACCGTTAGGATTTACGGCACAACGAATCATTTCGGAACCAGCATTATATCGACAAGTTTCATCACCAATAATCCAACGCCCATCGCGAAAGCTTTTTTCTAAATTTTCAGGAGCAATCTGGACATATACGACAACACTAAATAAGTTGTATTTCCCTCTCCGAAATTGATAACGATGGCGGCGTTCTAAAACCATGTAGGTTTTACCTTCTAAATCAAGATAATTACCCGTTTGAGGAGTCCAATCCAAATATATTTTGCCTAGAGTGATTTCAGGATGGAATGTGCGAACTTCTGTCGGTATTGTCGAGATTTCCATAGGATTAATTTTTTAGCTTATCGAGCGCAATATTCAGCGATCGCTTGGGGATAGATAATATGCTCTTGAACTTGAATACGTTTCTGGACATCCTCTAATTTATCATCGGGGAAAATTGGCACAGCAGCCTGTTTAATAATTTTACCACTATCGACTTCAAGACTGAGCAGATGCACCGTACAGCCCGTAATTTTTACACCATAGTCAAAGGCTTGGGCGATCGCATGAATACCTTTAAAGCTTGGCAATAAACTAGGATGAATATTAAGAATTCGTTCTGGAAAAGCATCGATCAAAACCTGAGTGACAATTCTCAGCCAGCCAGCCATAATCACGAAATCCACTTTGTTACTTTTGAGAATGTCGATAATTGCCAGATCTAGCGCTTGGCGAGATTTGTAATCGCGATGATTAACTAAAATGGCAGGAATACCAAATTTTTCAGCACGTTGTTTGGCAAATGCATCAGGTTCGTTATAGATGACAACAGAAATTTTGGCTTGTAGTTGTCCATTTTCAATAGCTGTGGCGATCGCCTCTAGATTACTACCACTCCCCGAAGCTAGCACACCCAAAATCTTGACCGAATTAGGATTAACAGCATTTTGGGAATCGGACAAAAATGGTAAACTCACGAATCTTTCAACTCTCCAAACAGATACAAGCAACTCTAAAAGCAAAAAGCGTAAACTCAAGTTTACTATATAGGAGCGGTGGTTCGCCCCACCTTTAGTTTTGCAAATAAGCCTAGTTCGCCATGACTTCTTTAATATCAGAGCCAATTTCGGCAAGGTCATCTTGCGATCGCCATCTCACCTATCCACTCAGCATCGCGCCGATGATGGATCGCACCGATCGCCATTATCGATATTTCATGCGTCAGATTACCAAGCGGACTCTGCTCTATACCGAAATGGTCACAAGTGCGGCGATTAAGCATGGCGATCAAGATTATTTACTAGGTTTTTCACCTGTGGAAAACCCGATCGCTTTACAGGTGGGCGGCGACAATCCGCAAGATCTCGCCGAATGTGCGCGAATCGCGGAGGCGATGGGCTATGACGAAATTAATTTGAATGTGGGCTGCCCTAGCGATCGCGTCCAGAGTGGAAATTTTGGCGCTTGCTTGATGAAAACCCCTGATCGCGTAGCGCAATGCATCGAGGCAATGACTAACGCGACAAATATTCCTGTCTCGGTAAAACATCGCATCGGCGTTGATGATTTAGATAGTTACGAAGATATGCAAAATTTTGTGCGGATACTTGCCGAAGCTGGTTGTCAGCGTTTCTCAGTTCATGCCCGCAAAGCATGGCTTCAAGGCTTAAGCCCCAAAGATAATCGCGAAGCTCCCCCCTTGCGCTATAGCGATGTACATCGCTTAAAGCAAGAATTTCCCCATTTATTTATTGAAATTAATGGCGGATTTGTCACCTTAGAACAAGCTCATGCACAGTTGCAGTCAGTTGATGCAGTGATGATCGGACGAGCTGCTTACGACAATCCCTATTTATTTGCTACCTGCGATCGCGATTTTTTTGGTGAAGAGACTCCTATCCGTAGTCGGGTGGAAATTGCGGAAGCAATGCTCCCATATATTGACGAATGGAGAGCCAAAGGATTGAAGTTAAATAAAATTACGCGGCATATGCTGCAATTGTTTCACGGGCAAGCAGGTAGTCGGATCTGGAAACGAATTATCACTGATAAATCTTGTATCGTTGGCGCTGGTTCAGAAGTGATTCGCGAAGCGATCGCGGCGATCTAGAGTTTTTCAAATGACTAACCTTAAAAGGTTGCGAGCGATCGCTATTTAGCCATTATCCAAATAAAAGTATCTCCTTCATTAACCAAATCTCTACTGTTTGACAAGCTTTAAGGGGTGACCATCAGCTTGTAACTCTTTGCCATCCGATGACAATGTATAAGGTCGCTTAGGAAGAGTTTGATCCACGGATTGACAGGTGGAAGTGATAAAAAGTTTTTCATAATTTTTGTTTTTGTTCAATTTCCAGCTTTATTTATATACAAATATCAGTAAATTTTATACCAAAATTTACACATTCAAATAAAAAACCTGCCTTTCGGCAGGTTTAAAGAATCGTTATCGTTTTTGCTTTGTCTTAGTCATTTAGATTGGAAATTGGAGATTACAGATTAGTCAGCCACCAAATTAGACCATGCCCCGTAGAAACTTCAAGGATTAGTAGAGAAACGAAACCAATCATCGCGAGGCGACCATTTAACAATTCTGCATATGGAGTGAAACCAGCTTTCTCGGTATCATCAACATACATTTTCGGTTCAACTGCGAAATTGTTTAGTACACCACGTTCATCGACTCTGTAACTGCTACTCATTGGTTTGTCCTGTTTGTTATTTCCTTATGTAAAGAAATATAACAAAACATTTCGATGTGTGAATCTAGCCAAAGGTAGGTATCACCGATTACAAGAGCCTACATAAAGGAGTAGTAAGAGAGCCTTGCGCTAAATCACTTGTAAAAGTGTCCTTTTACAATACCTGCTATAAGTTAATCACGTTGCTCTAAACCATTTTCCACATTCGTCACATTATTCGGAGGTCTTGTCCAATTAAAATCGCTAATCCGCAACAGGATTTCACCTAAACCTTGAGTGGGATTATAGCGAACCAAAAAAGAATAGGTGCGCCTTGCATATTCTAAGGAATACACAGAGTCAAACACATTACCAGTATCTAAACTCCAACTCTGTTGAATACCCAAGCGGATTGGACCATAGATTTGCTGTATTACTCCGAAGGTAAAAGCGCGATTGTCGGCAATGCGATCGAATAGAAAGGGAGACTTTCCGCTCGAAAAAGCCTGTGTATAACTAAGATTTAAACCAGTGTAATCAAAAAAATCTTTGGTGAAATTCCCCACTTCCGCTAATAGCCCCAATGTTCCGAATAGAGCCGACTGACTAGCTCCATTAGAGTACAGAGAATTTACACCCTGAACAGTTACATAAGCGTCTAGTTTTGGAGTAACTGGCTTAGGAGAGAAGCGCAATCCCGCTTCTTTTGTAGCAGGAGCAGCTTGACCTTGAAGTAAGGGAAACGATCGCCCCAAGGCGACAGCGCTTTGCAAACGCATTAATGTGCCGACCGTCACAGGTTGAACATCATCTCTAGTTGCGCCAATCATCTGCGCTGCTACTTGGTAATTCAAAGAGATTTGAGAATCACCAAGCATATATTTCGGTGATAACAAAGTAGAGCCAATAATATTATTGACATCCTGAAATCCCAGTGAGCCATTGTAAACGCGATCGCGAAAAGCATATTGAGAGACCAACGTAAAATCACCAAAAACAGGAATCTCATGGGAAGCATTAAATCGCAATACGGAATCTAACTTCGAGAAGTCCAAACCAGAAAAACTGGCTCGCGCGGATAATTTCTGTCCATCCTCAAAAGCACTGTTTAAAGTAGCCACTACCCCCAATACATCGAAACCTAATATTCCCTTTTGGCTAGAAAAAGCCCTTTGCAATAGTAATTGTGGAGCTATCTGAACGCTTAGGTTGGGTTCACTAACAACATCAAAGCTCTGTTGATAAAAAGCGCCATCGCGATCGCGTTGATCAAATCCCACTAGAGCAGGGGTAAATCGTTGAAAGCGATCAAGCGTAATACTATTAATTGGCAAGGGCAGGGAAAACCCTTGATCGAACACAATTCTCGGTGAGTCTAAATCAAGGCGGCTCTTGGTTGGAGAGATGGGCGTTAAAGTTGCTTTTGGGGTAACTAGCTCTAATTCAGGCGGGCTAAAGGGATCATTGGTGACACGCAAATTCTCGGCGGTCCAGACTTCACCATCGATCATTAAGCGCTCAGCGATAAATCCTAAGCGACGCACCTGACCTTCTGATGCATTTCCCGTACCCGCAACCGACAATGTAACTGAGTTAGTCGCAAGTTCTGAAGGCGACCGCGATACTTCAGAATTAACTATATTACCGAGATCAACTGCTCCTGAAGCGTTGAGAAGTTCTCCTTGAACATCACTGTAGTTATAGACCAGCCGACTACCGCGTATTTTTTGATCGCCGCGTGTGAAGAATACATTACCTTCGGCGATTACTTCCTGTGTCTTGGTATTTAGCTTTACACGGTCGGCTTTTAGTTCTGACTTTTTGTAGCGAATTAAGACATTGCCTTCAGCAACAAAGATCTGCGTATTCAGGTCGTATTCCTGCCGATCGCTAACTACCTTGAGTAAGTTACGCAAAAGGGGTCCCAACTCCACCAAGACTGGCTTAATATCTTGTGGGGCTTTACCGACATCCTTCCCGACATTTTCAGTGTTATCTTTTCTGGGCAAAACAGAACGCGGTTTATCCCCTGGTTTCAGCTTCGGTATACCATTTATCTTTACGGGACCAGCTTGAGCAATTAGTTGAGGAGTAAGCAGTTGACGGGCGATCGCATCGGGATCGGGAAATGTTTCTAAAAACTGCTCCAATTGCGATCGCACCTCAATCGGCAGATTATTCGGTAAATTGTTCGGTAAATCAGAGGGTGAATCAGTGGGTAAATTATTCACTGATTTATCAGTACGACTATTGAGCCGTGGTGATGACAAATTGGCAATGGGGCGAATCTGTCGCTCCCCTGCGTAATTGATTGCTTGGCTTTGTGGTGAAGGCGGTAATAAAAAGTCCATACGCAACTAAGTCTACAGCATTTTTTTGCCATTGATAAAAGTCGGCATTTCTAAAAGCCTCAAAAGCTGTAGCGCACGCTGAGAGTGCGCTACAGCTTTTGAGACCTTATGTTTAATTGCGAATTTGGACGGGCATGAGCAGGTAAGTCATCTTAGATGCTCCAATCGGCACGAGTACCGCAGGACTGGTAGGATTATTAAGCTGGATTTGGATTTCATTACTAGGCAATGCTTTTAAGCCGTCCAGCAAGTATTTAACATTAAAAGCGATTTCCACATCCTCACCCGAAACTTGAGCAGGCAGAGATTCACGTCCTGCGGCGACATCAGGTGCTTCTACCGACAGGGAAATTTCCTGCCCTGTGGAGTCAATCGTGATTTTGACAATGTTGTTTTTTTGGTCAGCCAGCACCGCAATTCGTTCTAGAGCCGATAGAAACAATTTGCGCTCTAAGGTGACTTTACGCTCAAATTGATTGGGAATTAGCTGACGATAGTTGGGATAACTGCCATCTAACAATCGTGAAATCAAGATTTGGTTAGCACTTTGGAAAATCATATTAGCGCGATCGAACTTAACCGCGATCGCGCCTTCGGTTTGTTGGTTGAGCATCCGTTCTAGTTCACGCAATGCTCGTGAAGGAATTGTTACTTCCAGATTGGTGGTCACGGTATCACCCGTCACAGGTGGCTCATCAGCGTCCAAAAATCCTGTCTGCAACACTGACAAACGATGTCCATCGGTAGCGGCAAATTCAAGGCGATCGCTGGTTGCGGTGACGTGTACGCCTGTGAGAATGCGTTTAGTTTCATCAGCCGATGTCGCAAACAAGGTTGCAGCAAGCCCACTCAGCATTGATTCCACTGGCAGATAAGTGGTTTCGCCATCTTCACCGATTTGAGGCAATTCAGGGAATTCTTCGATGGGCAGACCGTTCATTTGGTAACGTCCAGAACCACAGACAATCGTGACGACCGTGTTTTCCTTTTCAAAATTGATGGTAATGTCCTCATCGGGCAACCGCGAGACAATATCGTTGAGGAGCTTTGCAGGCAGGGTAATCGATCCCCCATCCACAACTTGAGCAGGGAAGGAAACCTGAACGGCAATATTCAAATCAAAGGCAGTCAGTCCAAGGCTTTGATTGGTGCTATCAGCGTCTAAGCGAATATTTGCGAGGATCGGGTGAGTGGGGCGGGAGGCGACAGCACGACCGACAATGGCAAGATTCGCAGCGAGTTGGTTTTGAGGGCAGACTAGTCGCATAGTTGGGGAGGGCTTTTTTAAGCTAGATGGTGATAATTAATTTGCAAGACAGCCACAGATTTTAGCTGAATTCTGAGATCGCTTGGGAGTTAGGTCTTGCAAACTTGATAGTCAAAAAAGTTGGGATGAGAATCATGGGAAATAGAAATTTTAAAAATAGAAAATTTAAGGATTTCCAAAAATGAAAAAAATATGCAAAAAAAGTTGATTGAAAAAGTAAAAAATAAAGCTGAGAAGAATTTTTGAATCAGGTTTTTTAATTTGTGGAAGCTAATCATACCATCGTTGGAATTTTTTGTACGTCCCAAATTAAATTTATTTTTTCACTCTTTTTTCGCTTCAACTCTTTATTACTCTTTAAGAATAAATAAATCTAAGATAGTAGTAGTAGGGGCTGTGGAAAATGTGGAAAACCCTGACAAAAGCATACATAATTAGCCTCACAGCGTTTTTTGCCTGTGGAAAACTCTGTGGATAAAGTGCCTAGTTTTCCACAGGGTATAAATACCTATTAAAAGTTTTCCACATTTATCCACAAGTTATCCCCAGTTTTTGAATGCTTTTCCACAGATAATTTGGAGTTATTAACAGGTTTTCCACAGGCAAAATTGCAAAATCGTACCAAGAGTGGATATTTATTGATTAATTAACAGCCAAAAAAAATACCAAACTTACAGGTAAAAATCATTAATTAGCGCCCAAGGATTATGCGATCGCTTTCTTCCTATCCGCCTTCTCTGGGGCATATAATTCTGAAAAATTCATTTTTCCCGTTGCTAAAAACAAGCGGGTGCAGCTAGCTAATTATGTTGAAAGTTACATCGCTAACCGTTAAATACTCCAAGCAATGAGTAGAGAACCAGCAATGTAAGCAAAAGCTTCAATTAATCCCGCCCCAAGATTGGGAATTTCTTGGCGGACGATTTCATCAGAAATTTTTACCCCCGAAACAAGAATCAGATCGGCAATCCATCGAATTAGAATTAACATTAAAATTCCAAAGGGAATTGCCAGACTATACAAAACAAAACTAATACCCCAATTCTCAAATTCTGGCAAAAAAGCTACATGTACCACATTACCGATCGCAATTAAAAATCCCGCAAATGCGACACCTGCCGCAGGATTGTTATGTTCTTGAATTGCTTTAAATACGTCATAACCTGCGATCGCGGAATAACAAAAGCTCACAATCACCAATGTAGTTAGCCCGATCGCATAGCTCACAAAACCGACTAGCCACGTTCCTGAGTCACCTCCCATTGTTGAACTGATGATGCTCCCATTAGCTATGTGACATCCAAATTCAAGCACCGCTGCGCCATAGTTTTGTTCTTCGCAAATTTCTCTAGCGCTATCACATCGCTGTAAAATTAAGCGATCGCAAACAGTACCACCAATTAACATCAATCCAATTACAAAAAAGCCATATAGGAAAAGATTTGTTAAAGTATTTTCCCACCCTAAAGCTGATTTTGTAAGCGCACTTTTGAGCGCGATCGCAATACCGAGATAATAACCAACTAGCGCAACGGTTACTGCGGAATTATCACGGACAAATAGCTCGATATTAAGGTCAATTTTGCGGCGAAATATTTTTTGATAGGCAAATTGCCCAATCCAAAATAGCAAAAAACTGATTATAATCTCGGCAATAATCAGAGGTGATCTTCCAACTTCTTGCAAAATTCGTTCCATAATTTCTTCACAAATTTATCTGGACTTTCAAAAAATCTCTTGGTTGAGGTTTGAGTGCAAAGCGCTTATACCTTACGGCAATTTTAATTGCTGAGCAGGGGTAAAAAACTGACGGCTGACGAGATTAGTTAATATTAACGCCGTAATTAAGTTGGCGGTCGTCACCGCAAATAAAATCACCAGTTGATAACGCACCGCTAATAATGGCGATACCCCGCCCAAAATCTGCCCTGTCATCATCCCCGGTAAAGATACAACTCCTGCCACCATCATCACGTTAATTGTGGGGATCATCGCCGCTCTAATTGCATCGGATTGATAAAGCGCGATCGCCTGTTGCGGAGTAGCACCCAAACATAAGTGTGTCTCAATATCTCGCGATCGCTTTACCAAGTCTTGCGTAAATCTCTCGGCGGCGATCGCCGCTCCATTCATGGAGTTTCCTAAAATCATTCCTGCAAGGGGGATCAAATATTGCGGGGAGTACCAAGTATCGGGCTGCACGACTAGAAATGTGGTGTATGCAAGAATTGCACCCGTACCAACCACTACCGATATCCACATGATCGGCAAAACGTAGGGTACTTTTTCGCGTACCCGATTTTTGGCTTCACGCGCAGCCATTAGGCTCATCAGTAAAATAATGAACAAGATCACCACAGGCTGCTTGATTTCAAATACTGCATCCAACAAAAAGCCAACGACAACCAACTGAATAACGCTGCGAAAAGTGGCGATTAATAAATTCTTGGCGATCGCTAATTTTTGCCAGACCGAGAAACTAATGGCGATCGCCACCATACCGAGAGCGATCGCCATTTTAGGAATATTCAGATCAATAACAGCAGTCATAAATTAATTTACGGTTTGTGTTTATATTATTATTCATAAACGCAAAAAGCCGCGCTTGGCGCGGCTTTTGCAACAAATTAAATTTAAGTTTCAAGACTGGAGAGCGGCTAAAGTATTCGAGCCGATGACTCCATCTACAGTTAATCCATAAAATGTTTGAGCTTTTTTGATTGCCTCGGTAGTTTTTGAGCCTTGGATGCCATCGATCGCTCCATCATAAAAACCAAGATTGCTCAATAACTTTTGTCCTTCTTCGATGGAACTACCAGAAACATTGCTAGCTGTTTCTGAAACAGCACTATTTGCAACATAATTAGAGCCTGCCTCCAAAGCCGCGACCGTCAAAGATCCAGCCACACCATCAGCGATTAAGCCATAGGTTTTTTGTGCGAGAACGATCGCCTCTTTGGTCATTGGTCCCGCCACTCCATCGATCTCAGCGCCATAAAATCCGCGATCGCTTAATAATTGCTGCACATTCTTGATTTCGTTAGATTTGGCGGCAACCTCCGTTGAACTAGCCTTATCCGTACCAGTTGAACTGCTGGCAACAGGAACATCAATCTCATAGGGATCATTTTGTAACGCCGCGAGAGTTTGTTCACCCAGCGTGCCATCTGCCTCTAACTTATAAAATGTTTGGGCAGCGATGATTGCTTCAGTTGTACCCGCACCTTTAACTCCATCGATCGCCCCTGGATTAAAGCCGCGTTTTGCAAGTAGTTCTTGAATGCTGGCGATTTCAGGGGTATAAGCAAAGGAAACAGTTGGATTTGTGGTCATCGCGATCGTCCCCGCCGCTAAGCCAACACACAAGACTGATTTGGCATGACGCGAAGATTGAGCGATCGAGCCAAGGAACTGACAATCTAAATTTTGATCAATCGATTCGCCTTGCTGTAAGCGTTCGCAAAGCATTTCACTGTGAAGATAAGCAACAAGTTCCATACAATTCAGCCTCTATAAAAAATGCTGTAATAAATACCATTAGGCTAATCAATCGGCTCATAGCCTTTAAAGAGCCTTATATTTATTGTATAGAAAAAACAAGGAAATACCAGAAATTGCTGTTTTTTGTAATTTTTCATTACCCAGTGAGTTAGATAAGTAAGTAGCTGGTTGCAATTAAATATAAAATGTGGAACAGGCTAGAAGCCTATTCCACTATCTAACAAGTAATTAAGCCTACCTACTTAGTAGCATTTTTAACGAACGCTGGGTAATTCAATAGCGATCGCCTGTTGTTGCATTTTTTTGAATACGTTATAAAAACCATTAGCGCGAGAAGGGGTCAGACTTGCCACTAAACCAGTCTCTTTAATAAAATCTGGTGTCAGCAATTCAATCTCTTTTTGAGTTAATCCACTCATGCAAATGGATAATAATCCCAAAAAACCTTTGCTAATCAAAGCGTCAGAGTCGCCAGTAAACACCACATGTTCATTTTCATCTAACTCCGCTACCACAAATACCTGTGATACACATCCCTGCACCTTGTTGTTAGGTGTTTTCAGCGCATCAGGAAAATCCGCTAGCTTCTTCCCGTACAAAATTAACTGTTCGTAGCGCTGTTTAGGGTCGGTGAGTCTTTGAAATCGCTTGACAATGCGATCGATTGATTCAGGTACATTGGTCGGGATTGAATGCATTAGCTTAGAAAAATTCAAGAAATCTTATATTTAATCCAGTTTAATCGATCTACGCTAACATGAGGATATTGGGGCTTACTCGCAAAGCGATGTAAATAAAAATGCTGGAAGAGACGCGACAATCAATCTATGCAAGACAGGTGCAGATCTCCTCGTTACTGCTTTATCAAAACTTGCTTACTCAAGAAGTATTGGCAGCCTATATTAAGCTTTTGCAATGTTTGGCAAACTATGCCCTAGATGGTGAAGAAAATCGATCGCGCCGACTTAGTTATTTATTAGCCTATGGACAATGGTTTAGAGCGATCGCCTCTACTGGCTACAACTGGCGAGATTACGTTATTTTGCAAATCCTCTCATCCGATAATCCCTTTAGCCAACAAGTCCAAACCACAAAACTGGAATCCCTACCGATCGCCTTGGTCGCGGCGGCAAAGCATGACCTTCAAGTTTTAGAAGAAATAAGTCTGTGGGGCGGGGATAAATTAGTTGATTTTATTGATGAAGCTTTTGGCGATCGCCCTGTGGTTTGGCAATTGAAGAGCGATCTATCGAAACTTTCGGAATCCAAGCGATCGCTACTTCGCAAATTTCAAGAAACCGATGATTGGAAACAACTTTTGCCAGATTTAGTAGATTATTATCAGCATTCAGGAACAGGAATATTTACGGATTATGATGCATTTCGCTGGGCTAATGGTCATTTGGAAGGAATTGCCTATCCTGATTTGGTGAACTTAGCCGATCTGATTGGCTATGAGTCCCAACGTCACGCACTTTATCAAAATACGGAAGCATTTTTGGCAGGTTATCAGGCGCTGCATATTCTCCTCTATGGCAGTCGCGGTACGGGCAAATCATCAATGGTCAAGTCCTTAATGGAGGCACATCGCGATCGCGGTTTGCGTCTAGTTGAGGTTGCTAAAAATGATTTAAAAGATTTGCCGATTATTGCGGAGATATTACGCAAGGTTCCCCAGAAATTTATTGTTTTTGTTGACGATTTGTCCTTTGAGGAAGAGGGCGAAGACTATAAGGCGCTCAAGGTGGTTTTAGAGGGAAATCTTTCGGCACAGCCGCATAATCTCTTAGTTTATGCCACTTCCAACCGTCGGCATTTATTGCGCGAATACTTTAGCGATCGCCCTAGTCTCAGAGATCTGAGTGATCGCCAAGAAGTTAATCCTTGGGACACAGTTCAGGAAAAATTATCCTTAAGCGATCGCTTTGGTTTAACGCTAACTTTTCTGCAAGCGGATCAAGAAATCTATCTTAAAATCGTGCATCATCTGGCGAAACGAGCCGAAATTAATTTGCCCGATACGGATCTCAATTTTCGCGCTCTGCAATGGGCGACCCGCCATAATGGTCAATCGGGGCGCACGGCTCAACAATTTATTAACTTTCTGCAATCAGAATTAAAAATAGGATTGCCTCGCGATCGCGATCTATTTTAAGCTGTGATATTGCAAATTTTTATCTATGATATTAAGATGAAGATAAAATTTAAACCGTCAGGCTACCTTCTTCCTCCAAAAATATCATGACTAATTTTCCAGATTTCTCGGCGCATGGGTATCAAGTTATCGAACAACTCGGTCAAAATACACAAGGAGGGCGGGTTACTTATCGCGCTCAGGATGCTAATGGCAAGCAGGTGGCGATCAAGCAATTTCAGGTTGGTGGTAGTTGGGATGGTGTTAAGGCGATCGAGCGAGAAATTAGGGTTTTAGAAGACTTGAAACATCGCGGTATTCCTGCTTACATTTCTTCCTTCAAGAGTGAGAATGACATGAGCTTTTGTTTGGTGACGGAATATGTGAATGGGCGAACCCTATCGGCTAAGCGTGTTTTTACGGCTGACGATGTGCCACGAATTATCGTACAGCTTTTAGAGATTCTCGTTTATTTGCAACAATGTGTGCCGCCAATCATCCATCGCGATATTAAACCCGAAAATATCATGCTCGATGATGATTTGAATGTTTATTTGATCGATTTTGGATTTGCGCGGGTTGGTGCGTCAGCAAATATGAGCAGTGTGGCGGCTGGCTCGTTTGGGTTTATGTCTCCTGAACAGTTACGAAACCTGACTTTAGGCAAGGCTTCGGATTTGTATAGTTTGGGGATGACGCTAATCTGTATGTTGGGCAATATTGCTTCGTCTGAGCTTGGTGAATATATCGATGAGAAGAACCAGTTAGATCGCAAAAAAGTCGCGCCAATATTGAGTAATTACAATCCCCGTCTTGTTTTGTGGCTGTATAACATGGTCAAGCCTTCGGCAGCAGATCGCTATGTTGATGCGGAGCAGGCTCTAGATTATCTCTGTGAAGCTTTACAAATCAAGAATCCATCGAACTCAAGAGGTAGAAGTCAGTCACTATTAAATAGAAGTAAAGAGTCAACTCACTCACAATTCAACAAGATTAAAGTATCCACATGGATTGCTTTATCCGTAATGTTTGCTATTTGTGTTTTTGATGGGAAAGTAATTGCTTGGTATGCTAGGGAAGGTTTTCCTTATCAATGGCTTTTTTCCGTTTTTTCAATTATTATGATTTCTGTCTCTCCATTAGTTGGCTCTTGGTTAAATGGATTGGAGAAGCAAGGCAAACTGGAAGGCTTTTGGAAAAAAATTCGCTTTTTTTTAGTTCTTGTAGGAGTAAATATTCTCGCAGGAGCAGGAGCAAAAATAATATATGGAAATCTAATTGGCTTTTCATTTTCCTTATCTTATTTATTTGAGAGCTCATTAAGTATCATGGTTGGGGCGGTACTTGGCTCAGTTTGGGGTTGGACTGGAACTTTTGCTGGAGCTTGGGCTGGAGTTTGGTCTCTAACTAGTTGGGGGTTTGATTTATATAAGACTTTGAATGGGTCTGTATTTTTGACTTTGGGTGGGACTGTAGTTGCAGGTGTGGCTGTGGTTTTAGCTAGTGAAAAACTACTTCAAAGCGCTGGGAAGTGGAAAGCAATGATGATACTTTTGGGGACTGGGCTTACAGGTTTAGGTGTTGGTTGCTTCTTTGTGCGATGAATAAGTGAGAATCACGGATTAGACAGATTTAGTGATGACGCAGATTTTTAGATGGTTGAAGTATCAGAGAAAAAATTGCTGATTAGTGAAATTGAAATCTGTGAAATCCAATAATCCGTTTAATCCGCGATTCCGACTTTTTTGCAACAGAATACAGGTTGCCGATATAAAATGTTAAAAGCATCAAAATCATAAATGACCACACAACCCAGAAAAATTCAGCGATATATCACTCCCGATGGCAAGATTCCTATTTTAGAATGGACTGCTTCACTTAGAGATCTGCGAGCAAAATCAAAGATCAACCAAAGGCTTGATCGCCTACAAATAGGCAATTTAGGCGATTATAAATTTGTGGGTGATGGTGTGTATGAATTACGAATTGATTATGGTGGTGGCTATCGTGTTTATTTCGGTCAAGTCGGATCGGTAGTAATATTATTGTTATGCGGTGGCGACAAAAACAGCCAAAACAAAGATATTCGTAGAGCTAAGGAATATTGGAGAAATTATGAACAACGGACAAACCCCAGCTAGCGACAGCTATCATGAATACCACATCAAAGAGTTGCAAGATATTAACTATGCCGCCGTCTATCTTGAAGTTCACCTTGAAGAGCATGAACCATTAGACATTGAAACCAATCTTCTCAAACTAGCTCTCAGCAACGTTGCCGAAGCCCTTGCACCAGAGCAACTAGCAACTCATACAGCAACTCTCGAAACAATCTTGCAAAAACAAGGTGCAGAAGCGATCTATGGCTTAGCGGATTGGCTGAAAGGATTAGGTTTGAAGCTTACGGTGACAGTGGATAAAGAAGCCGAAATTCAAGATTTTGCACCAAAGGATTCTGAAATTAAAGCCCATGAAATGATGCCTGTTGCTGCGTAAAATTTCAGGATGATAAGCAAATAGCCCTTGATGGTAATCTTAAAAAACAATAGGAAATTAACCAATGACAGCAATAAATAGACTAAAACGCATTACCTTCGACCGCAGTGGGTTGAATGCTAAAAAGACTCTCACTGCGATCGCCGTCAGTAGTTTACTGTTTTTAACATCTTGCGGTCAACCAGTAAAAGAACGTAGGGGTGCTTCTGAAGCGGCGATGGAGGATGCTAAAAGAGCGATCAATCAATCTAATGCCATTACTGGAGTTAAAAAAACTTCAGTAATCCAAACCCCTGTATTACCAACATTACAGCCGATACCTTCTACTACTATTCTATTAGGATATGCTACTCAACCTCTTGCTAAGCCTAATGCTATAGATTTGGGCGGCACACCTTTATCCCCTTACGGAGAAATGTATGTTAAAGCATTATTTACTTGCAGTAATAATCAACTTTATTTCTACATCCAAGGACAAGCCCCTATTAATATGGGACCTTTTTCAAACTGTCCAATGCAAATAGAGGCAATCCCTATAGGGTTAAAGCAAGGTGCTGCGATACTTTCAGAAAAAACAAATCCCCTAGTCACCTA
>JBAXTW010000043.1:0-33146 GCA_037129985.1 Pseudanabaena sp. ELA645
GAATTATCAATTACGAATTATCAATTACGAATTATCAATTACGAATTATCAATTATCAATTAAACGAGTGCAACTAAATGAGTACAACGGAACGTATTGAACAATTAGCGGCGGCGATCGCTGAAGATGTTTATATTGATATTGCAAAATGGCATTTATATTTGAATGATGCCCATCTCCATCGCCCCCTTGCCGAGAAGTTTTATCCCATGTTGATTAGTGGGGTTACATCCGCAGATGTTAGTAAAGTTTTGAAGGAAACGATGATCGCGATCGGTGGTGGTAAGCGCGATATTCCTCTTAGTGACTTGATCCCTAATTCTTGTCAAAATAGATTATTAAGTATTTTAGAAGAGTTTGAAATTTAAATTGAAATATTCCAATAGAACAAGGGGCTTAAGCCCCTTGTCTGTAACACAATTATGATTTCGCCGCCAAATCCTGTCTTTCAATCTATGCGTCGTCGCTTGACTTTGTGGTATGCGATTGTCACAGCGACTTTGTTGATTTTGTTTGCCACAGGGTTCTATCTATATGTCCAATCAACCCTAATCGATCGCATTGATGACACGATTGATCATGTTGCCGAAGTAATCGAGCGATCGCTAATTCGTTCCAATTTGATTGATTTAGAATCAGACTTTAGTCGGAACTTCTCGGCAAATGCTCAAGTGATCGATGCTGACCATATTGATATTGATTGGTTTAGTCCAAATGGTCAAATCCTTTGGACAACGGATGCAAACACTGATTCTCTACAGGAACGGGAAAAAGGGATTTTGCGACCAGTCTATCGTACTGTCCATTTATCAGAAGCAGAACCATTGCGCCAGATGACAGAACCGATTGTGGTTAATGGCAAACTCTTGGGCTATTTGCGAATTAGTCATCCTTGGTTTGAAGTGACTAAGCCAGTCAAGCAGTTGTTTCTAGATTTGGCGATCGGCACAACATTAATGATATTTGTAGTTTTATTATGCGGATGGTGGTTGGCGGGGATGGCGATGGAACCCGTGCGTGAATCCTATCAGCGCTTAAAACAATTTACGGCTGATGCTTCCCATGAACTGCGTAATCCCATTGCGGTGATTCAAACTAATGTGCAGGTTGCTCTCGCTGATGTAAATATAGAACCAGAATTTCAGCGATCGCAATTGGAAACAATTGAGCGAATCACAAGGCGTTTGGGTAGACTGATTGAAGATTTGTTGTTTCTAGCGAGACATGATGGGGGAATTACCAATCAGAAGTGCGAAGTTGGTAATCTATCGCAAATTCTCCATGAGGTCTGTGAGGAACAAAGGGCGATCGCTCAACAAAAACACATCGAAATTGAATTTGCTAATCCTCCTGAGAATCTATTACTAACGGGCGATCTTGATCAATTAGGACGCTTATTTACTAATTTGGTTAGCAATGCGATCGCCTACACTCCAGATAACGGACAGGTAATAATTACGATGAAATCGATTACTTCGCAAATTCAAGTTCAAATTCAAGATACAGGAATTGGCATTCCTGAAGCGGAGTTATCCCAGATTTTTGAGAGGTTCTATCGCTATCAACCCCAAAAAAGTAGTAAATCTATTTCTAAATCTGCAAATCTTTCCACAAGCGGATCGGGATTGGGGCTAGCGATCGCAAAGGCGATCGCTGATAATCATCAGGGACAAATTAATGTCGAGAGTAAAATCGGGCAGGGAACGACTTTTATTGTGAATTTAGCCAAATTTTCTCCGTGACAATAAAAACATGGCGATCGCGCCAATCACAAAACCACCAATATGCGCCAAATAGGCAACCCCAGGTAAATTAGGATTTGCCATAGCCGCATATATTGTTTGTCCCGCAATCCATAATCCTAGAAAGATCGCCGATGGAATCGGAATTGCGGTAATAAAAATTCCGAGAAATACTAAACTCAAAATCCTAGCGCGGGGAAATCTTACTAAATAGGCTCCCATTACTCCCGATATTGCCCCGCTGGCTCCTACCATCGGCACTACAGACGTGGGAGATGTGGCTACTTGTGCTAGAGCGGCGACAATTCCACAAAGCAAATAGAAGAATAAAAACTTCCAATGTCCAAGTTGATCTTCAATATTGTTCCCAAACAAATAGAGAAACCACATATTCCCCGCCAAATGGAAAATATTCCCATGGAGAAATTGCGATGAGATTAAGGCGATCGCTTCTTTAGCAGGATTATTCACTAATTCCTTGGGGACTAATCCCCAATGTCCGATCCATTCCGCAAATTGAAAATTGGCTAAACTCGTTTGATACCCAAAAATCAAAACATTAACCAAAATTAATGTGTAGACAACAATCGAAGTATCTTGAGTCGGATTATCGTCATGTAAAGGAAACATTGCTAATCATCGGCTAGATTCTGTAATCAATATAGCAAATTTATCGAGATAGCCATGTGATTGCTTCTTTAATCCATGCTTCCACATCTTGAGTTTTCGCTAAAATCGGTAAAGTAGCGATCGCATTCAAGGCATTACTAATTTCTGTAGGCGTATAACCAAGAGCTAGCAAAGTCATCTCTAACTCCTCCTGCACAGCCACGCTAATCAAATTCCCCACAGAGCTAGTCACTCCCACCTGCGCCAAGCGACCATCCGCAAGTTTTGTCTTCAGTTCTAGGGCAAGTCTTTCTGCTGTTTTTGTTCCTACCCCTGGGGCTAGACTTAATACGCGTGTATTCCCCGCCACGATCGCCTTAACTAAATCCTGAATACCTAAACTATTGAGCAGAGCCAAACCAACTTGCGGACCAATTCCTGAAACACTAATTAATTGACGAAATAAGTCCCGCTCGGCAAGAGTTGCAAATCCAAACAAAACCATCTGCTCTTCGCGGGTGATCAAATGCGTAAATACCTTTGCTTCTTCCCCCACAAGTGGCAACTTGTTAGCATGACTTGCTGTAATTTGAATCTCGTAGCCTATCCCTTGCA
The DNA here is from genome assembly GCA_037129985.1 of Pseudanabaena sp. ELA645. Taxonomy (GTDB): domain Bacteria; phylum Cyanobacteriota; class Cyanobacteriia; order Pseudanabaenales; family Pseudanabaenaceae; genus Pseudanabaena. The sequence continues at coordinate 2,967 of JBAXTW010000043.1, forward strand.
CATCAAGAGTCAGCCAATAAGAGGGCGTATTTTTTCGAGAACTGTCGGCGGCTTTGCAAGCGGCGATCGCACCACGGAGATAACCAATCATCGGCGCGGCAAAGGTGGGAACTGCGGAAGCTGCACTGCGGCAAGAGTTTTAACGGGCTGACGACCAGATGGACTAGAGTTGGCGATCATCGCTAACTCTTCTGGAGGATCAGGATTTTCAGCACTACCGTAACTGTACAAAGCCCGAATAAACTTGGGCGCAACCACTGTCGAAATCCTTGATGAGTTTGTGGCTGAAGTCGAAGAAATTGGCGAGTCATGGCGGTAACTTGTCTTACTGTCATCATTACTGGTGATTTCTTGGAGATCTTGTAACCCCAACTCGCTTACACCACTTGAATTGGAGCTTGACTTAGGTATTGATTCCAGTATTAATTGGGCTGAAGCACTTGGTTCATCATTTGCCTGATTAGGATTAGGGATTGGCAAATCTAGTCGAGTATTCAGCAAGCTTAGGGCGATCGGTGAGCCGCTAGCAGCCTTGTGAGTGCGGACAATTAACGGTGAGATCGGTTGCATCTTGGGAGCAATTGATGACGGCGCATCAATTGGTTCGGGTTGTCTAATTTGGTCATCAGATTTAGCTACTTCCGAGGCTTGAGCAGTACCTAGTCCATATGGCATCTCTATCGGTTGCAGGGGAGGCGCGATTTTGACAACACTTTGCTGCGGTGAACTGTTGATTTGCTCGACTGGAGTAATTTTTTCATCCGCAAGTTTGGCGCTCGACCAAGATTCGAGATTTGACATTACCAAATCTTTGGGAGCAATTTCTTTAGAAGCCGAGGTGTCAAGACATCTTTCGAGGGCGGCTTTTAATTGTGATGTGTGGTGCTGTTGACGCTTGAGGCGATCGCGCAACTCTTCACCGCAACTATGAACATCTTGTAACTCACGCTCTAATTGATCGATGCGAGCTTGAAGGGTTTGAGTTAAAGTCTCTTGGCGTTGAATCACTAACTGAGATAGTTGCAATTGTTCTTGGGCTTGGCGCAACAAAACTTGAGCTTGCTGACTGCGCTCATTGCAAAATTGTAACTCCTGTTCTAATACTTGTCTGGGCAAAACATTAAAAAGGGTAGTCGGCTCAGCGTTAGTATTCGGCAATGTAGTATTCGCCAATGCAATCTTGGGCGCAATTTCGGGCGCAGTTTGGTGTAGAGACTGCGATTCCACAGACTCTTGACTGATGCTCTCTTGTGATGATGAATCGCCAAATCCTGCCTGACTCATGACTTAACCTTCACACGAAGAATTTTACCTATCATTAAAAGCTTATCGCAGAAATTTGTATTTTTGACTATTAATTTTAATTAATTAATAAAGATCCTTGACAATGCTGACACTTAAAGACAAATTCTGACATTGTTAAAGAATATATACTTCGCAGTCTAAGAAGGAGCGCCCCAACGGGGCGTTCTTGCTTAGACTAATAAATTAGACAAAACCGAAAATCAGTTGAGCTGAGGTATTCGTGAAGATTCGTCAAGCAATAATTGCCTATAAATCGGGTAGTCAAATTAGCAAAATATGGGCTGAGCGATGTAGTCGGGAGTTAGAAGAATTTGGAGTTAAGGTGTTAATCGGTCCCACGGGAGCTAATGATAATCCTTACCCTGTTTTTTTAGAGTCGATGCATCAACAAATTGATTTGGCGATCGTCTTAGGTGGTGATGGCGCAACTTTGGGCGCAGCGAGATATTTAGCAAAACTCGCCGTACCGATCTTGGCAATTAATGTCGGGGGACATTTAGGTTTTCTCACACATTCGATTGAGGATTGTGAAAATACCATCGAAATTTGGGAGCGTTTGCTATCCGATCGCTTTGCGATCGAGCGGCGGATGATGCTAGAAGCGAAGGTAGTTAATGTTGATGCTGGTTTAGGTAATAAATTAGGTCAGCCCTGTGGACCCTTTTTATGTTTGAACGAAATGTGCGTTAAACCCGCATCTCCCGATCGCATGGTGACAGCATCTTTGGAACTTGAAATTGATGGCGAAGTTGTCGATCAATATCATGGTGATGGCTTAATTGTGGCGACTCCCACTGGCTCGACTTCTTATACAGTGGCGGCGAATGGTCCCATTGTGCATTCAGGGATGCATGCGATCGCGATTACGCCGATTTGTCCCTTGAGTTTATCAAGTCGGGCGATCGTGATTCCCCCAAAACTAACGGTTACTATTTGGCCGCTTTCGACGGATGACTTTAGTTTGAAATTATGGACTGACGGCGTAATTGCTTCTTCAATTTTCCCTGGGCAGCGCGTGGACATTCATATGTCAGACCATCAAGCTCAATTTATTGTCTTGCGCGAAGAATATTCTTACTATCAAGCACTTCGTCAAAAGCTTTTATGGACGGGTGCAAGAGTGCGTTATCCCAATCCATACCGATAAAAAAGCCGCGCAAAGCGCGGCTTTTTTATCATCATCTAGTCACGAAAGGCGATACGGCCAGTTTTTGGTAAGCTAAACGCAAGGAAGAAGAACAGGTATAGACCATAAACAATGCCCCCAACGGCTCCAAAAAATGCCAAGTTCTCGACAGGGATAGCATTATGAAAAATTTGACTAAAGTTTAGTGGCGGCTCAAACCAGATCTTGCAAATATCACCAAGCTGCTCGACCTTGACAAAGGCACAGTTAGAAAATATTAAACGAAATATGATGCTCAACGAACAATAAACCGTTACCGCCCAGCGCCATCCTAAATATATGGGTTTGATGCTTTTACGAGAAGCTTCAATATCCTCATTCAAATCTTGCCAAAACCACAGCGCCAGCACTATTAAAATTTCAGCTACAATACCCGTAATAAATGATACCGCTATGCTCCCACTCGCCAAGCAAATCGTAATTAATACCAGACTTGCCACACGCCAATATAAAAGTAGCGATCGCTTGATTGGTTCACTTTTACTCTGAAAAGCCCATCCCAACAATCCTAATGGAATAAGGGCGATGAATAGTAGAGCTAAGCGATAGTCTAGCCACACAAGTTGACGAATAAGGGTTGCATCCATGAAAGTAAATTAGGGCGTAAATTAAGGGCGAATTAAGGGCAAATTAAGGGCAAAAAATTCTGACCAGATCTCCCGACTTATGTTAATATACCGCACCGCAAGGTGAGTTAATTGCTATGAACATTACGATCAAATACTATGAAAACAAATAATAGATTCACTTGGGGATTATATCGGGGATTATGTGGGGCGATCGCTTCTTCTACTATGTCTTTTAGTATGGCGATCGCCACGCTTGAACTGTCTTCTGTATTGCAACCAGTACTAGCAGCGCCAGAATATGCGATCGCGACTAAACAAAAACAGGCTAAGCCCAAAGTTGTCAGAATCGCAGGAAATTATAAAACCGTCTTTACGCCTGAATTTTTGGCGGCAACAAAAAAAGAAGGTGTAAAATCTATCTCTGGACAATGGACAATTCAACCGAATGGATCGTTTGAGGCTTCTCTGTCAGCGACTATGGCTAATAGCGCTGTGCGGAATTTGAGGACTAAAGGAAAAATTTCAATTGTGAATGGGAAGGTGATGTCTCAAATAGAAACTGTCAATGGCGTGAAGCCCGAAAAAGTTCCTCAAGCTCAATCCTATACCTTGTTACAAGATGGTAAAACTTTGCAAGCTGATGGTCAACCTGTCCAACTAGTCAGGCAATAAAAAAAGCAAACTCCCAAGTAGCAAATTTCTCGCTAAGCGGACGATTTGCTATTTGGATAAGATCACATTTTCGTAGAGAACTGCTAGAGAGAATGAATAGTTGATACTGGTCAAGGTGATTTCTATCTCACTAGCTATCTCATTAAGACTTTTATCAATTCCTTCGGTAATTTCTTCCGCAAGATAGACTATATATTCCCATTTGTTTTGATCATAACGGCGATATATTTCAACAAACATTCTTTCCGAATCAATCAAAACATATTCTTGCAGAGTTTCAATATGACGATAGTGATGTAGCTTCGTAGAGCGATCGCGAAATCCTGTACTGGGTGATGACACTTCCACAACTAAACAAGGATACCGAATAGCATCAATTGCCGTGCGATCGCGCTCGTCACAAGTCACCATGACATCAGGATAAAAATAAGCCGAGCTTGATGTTTGTAGTTTCGCATCAGCGATCGAGACTTTGCATCCACTACCGCGCCCATAACCCCGCAAGAGATTTTTTAAATCTGTGCCAAGATTTACGGCAATGTCATTATGGGGAATTGATCCACCTGTCATTGCGTGGATATTGCCAAAAATATACTCGTATTTGCTGTCTTGTTTAGATTCCCATGCGATGAACTCATCGGGAGTCATAGGCGCACCTCGTGAAGGTGCAAATTGAGAAGCTGCAACCATGATTGGATCTCCTAGCGCAATTATTTTATTTTACAGCGCTTCGCGCTCAAACTTCAATCAATAGATTTTGTAAAAGTGTTGCGAACTAAATATGATTTAAAGTTACTGAATTCAACACCCAACGAAATGCATAGCGCCATTTCAAAGCATAGTTTTTCAATCCTGATGAAGTAGCAATATCTTCTAATTCTGCAAATCTGAATCCGCGTAAAACTGAAAGTGGTGCATCATTGCGTACCATTGGAGCCGCAGGCAAAAGCCTTGTGATTACATAAATGCCATAATAGGCTAGGGGATGTCGATGTAAATCGTTGATCAAAATTCCATGTTTTGAAACAAATTCCATCGATCGCACAATTTTTACCGCATTCTCATGGGCAAAATGATGTAAAAACATCGCGGCGATCGCTAGGTCAAATTGATTCTCGCCGTAGGGAAGCGCTAGAGCATCGGCAACTTCCACGGTGATTTTTGATTGTAAGTTTGGTGGTAAGCGCTTTTGTAACGATGCACGCGCATATTCCACGGTGACAGGGTTAGCATCGATCGCTACAACTTCGACATCAATTGCTGGAGTTTGCTCGGCAGCCCAACGCACAATATATTCAGGAAAGTCCGCGATCCCAGTTCCTAAATCAAGGATGCGTGTTTTTTGATTCGCATGAGATTTTAAAAAGGGAACGATAACTTCCATAGTTGTCGCATATCCCCCAAGTAGTTGATTGATCGGGCGCAATTGCTCTAATGCATCAGTGAGACGTTCATCCTGAATGGAAAAATCATCCATTAATTCATCTTGATTAGTGCGAATTTGAAAGGTCGGCATAAATATTCCTAACTTACTCATTTTTGGATTTTGGACAAGATTGAAGCTAAAAAAAGATAGATATTAAGCAAAAAGGGATAATGAGAGTTTCAACCAAAAACAGAGCATCATCCCCAAGCCATTATGCCAATAATTGTCACAAAGGTAAAATTTCAAAAATTCCGTGGAGAGTGCAATTCATCCATTTTTTGCTGCAACTTTTTCCAAAGTCCAATATCAAGCTACAAAAAGTTTGTCCATCTAGAAGTTGTGTTAGGTTGGTTGTATTATATTTTTCAGAATTGGGAAAATAGTTTAGAAAATCAAGGATAAAAGATATGTCATTTAGCCAGTACAAAAGTTTAGGCGCGACTCTTAAGGAATTAGAAATTTCCTTTGTAGAAGAGAATTTTATGCAAGAAGTTTCGTTTGATATTCGTGATTATTTTCTGACGGATCTTGAGTTTATGTTGAATGAAGGAGTCGTAGATAACTCTGAGTATGCTATTTGCGAGAATCTAATCTATCCAATTCTCAAGGAAGTTTGGAAACCATTTGCCAAAAAATTTACGCTGTGGAGTCATCAATATCTTAACTACACAGACAACTTAACGGGCTTTCCTGAATACATTTTGGCAAAGCGATCGCCTCTTGGTAAAGTGGTGTTTGACAAGCCCTATTTTTTACTGATCGAAGCCAAGCAAGATAACTTTGATGCGGCTTGGGGTCAGTGTCTTGCGGAAATGTATGCCGCCCAAAAGTTGAATAATCTAGCGGAGATAGCTGTCTTTGGGATTACATCAAATGGCGATCGCTGGCAATTTGGTAAACTCGAAGGTGATACTTTTACTCGCAACAAAACTTTTTACAGCATTCAGGAGATCGAACATTTGTTTGCGGCGGTTAATTTTATTTTTCAAGACTGCGATCGCCAGTTAAGCGCGATCGCTCAGGTTGCCGATCAAGAGGCTGCTTAGAAATACAGAGGGCATTTGTAAAACAAAAATCAATCACAGTAAAGGTTTTGTGGTTTTCATTTTGCCTACGGCAAAATGAAAACCACTTAATGAATTTTTTGAAATAAACAACCCTCTATCGATAGTCCAGGACCAAAGGCTAGGGCAATTCCATTATTGATTTGGGCTGATTTATTCTCTAATATCTGTTTGAGAATAAATAGAATCGTCGGCGAACTCATATTCCCATAACGGCGTAAAATATCGTAGGAGTCAGCAACCATGCGATCGCTTAATTCACAGACGGATTGGATTTTTTCGATAATCTTTCTCCCCCCTGGATGAATCGCCCAAAAGTCCAGATCTTTTTGCAAAAGATGATGTTTATTTAAGAAGTTTTCTAAATAATTAGGTAAACTGCCCACTACCACATCAGGAACCTTGGATGATAGCCCCATTAAGAATCCAGTATCACCAATTGTCCAGTTCATCATCTCTTCCGAATTTTCGATCAAGAGACTAGCTCCATCGGTATAAGCAATTTTTCCTTTTGCCTCTATAGATGAGCTTGAAGTTAGAATTGCCGCCGCCGCGCCATCGCTAAAAATAGCATTGATGATGGTATTTTCTAGCGTATCGGCAACTTGGAAATGGAGAGAACATAGCTCAACACAGACTAAGAGAACTTTGGCTTGGCGATCGCTTTGGCAGATTGCATGAGCCGCACTCAATCCATTGAAAGCTGCATAACAACCCATAAAGCCAATCATGGTACGGGCGATCGTTTTTGCCAGTCCTAAGTTTTTAATTAAATGAATATCAATCCCTGGAGCCGAAAAACCTGTACAACTAACCACAATTAAATGGGTAATTTGTTTTGGTGTGAGATTTGCCTGAGCGATCGCCTGTTGTGCGGCTATTTCAGCAATTTTAGGTGCATAGGCTTCATATTTTTGATTGCGATTAAATGTGGTGGGTGTGGGAGTAAGTTGCCAATTATGGGGATAAAGTTCAAAATTTTGGAGATCGCCGCCATAATCAGAAATGCAGCTATAGCGATAATCTATTCCTGAGTTGGCATAAATTGAGGGAATTCGGTTTTTTATCGAAGTTGAGAGACTTTCAGTTTTTAACATAAAGTCTGCGGCTTCAGATTGAGTGAGTTTATAAGGTGGATTGGCAGTAGCGATCGCTTCTAAAACTGTGTGCATCTAATTAAACTGCCTAGGTTGTGACCCAAACTTATACATTACAGCAATTACAGATCAAACAAATCATAAGAAATTCTTTCAAATTCTGGCAAAGCAACAGTTTATAGGGGTTTCAGTTCAATCTTATACAAAAAAGTAGGGGTAATTCATGAATTACCCCTACTTTTTTAGCTGGCTAAATATTCCTGCATTCTCGTTTTACGCTTTCGCAGATAATCCATCGCTTGACGTTCCAATTGCCGAACTTGCTCACGACTAAGATCCATGCGTTTACTGATACTAGCAAGGGACATCTCTTGACCATCCTCCAAGCCATAGCGCAAAACCATTACTTGACGCTGCTTTTCGGGTAACTCCTTCAGCAAACTCTGAATATCACTACGCAGAGACTCGCGCTCTACATAATTGTCAGGCGATCGCCCAGTATCTTCAAGTAGTTCCGCAAGTTCTGTATCTTGATTATCGCCAATGCGAAGGTCGAGCGAGATTGGCTGACGCGATAACGATAAACATTCCCGAACTTGATCAGTCTTGATGTTTAATTCGTAAGCTATTTCGGCGACAGTAGCAACACGACCCAGATCCTGTGATAGTTGACGCTGGGCTTTTTTGATCTTGTTTAGCTTTTCAGTAATGTGAACTGGTAAGCGGATGGTGCGAGCCTGTTGGGCGATCGCTCTGGTAATCGCCTGACGAATCCACCAATAGGCATAGGTTGAGAATTTAAAACCCTTAGTTGGATCAAACTTATCTACCGCCCGCTCTAATCCCAGAGTACCTTCCTGCACTAAATCAAGTAGCTCCAAATTACGCTTTTGGTACTTTTTGGCTACAGATACGACCAAGCGCAAGTTTGCCTCGATCATCTTGCGTTTTGCTCTTGTGCCAATCCGAATATTGCTATGCAAAACCTCTGGCTCTAGTCCAACAGCTTCAGCCCACTCATTCTCAGTTGGTAAGCGATCGCTATTTTGGACAATCTGCTCTTGCGCCTCAAATAACAACATCATCTGTTGCACTTGCTTGCCATAAATAATCTCCTCCTCATTACTGAGCAGAGGAATTTTACCGATTTCGTGCAAATATGTACGAACCATGTCAGCAGACAGACCGACCTGCTTGTTAGCTTGCCTATCCACTGTTTTTGGTGTGGTTTGGGTCAATGGTTCTTCAGACATATCGTTCCTACTTTTTTAAACTAAGCGTTTGCGAAGAGTGGTTTTTCAAAACTCTGGATTTTGAAAGCAAAATGGATTTTGCACCATAACCTCTTAAAATATTTAGCTTTTGGAGTAACATCTTTTAAGCTAAATTTTATATATTTAAATTCACGACTATAAAGTTTTGTAAATTTAAACCTCTAGGTTGTTATTTGCCCAAAGTCTATTTTGTAATATAGAGAGTTAACCTTTCTTTTTCTAACTGCTAGGGTTACATATTATTACAACTTACCCAGAAAAGTCAAAGGGCGGCTATCACTATCTACCTAAAGATTTGACAGACTATTTACTCGGCATTGACTAAGCATTTATACTCATCGCTATTATTTTCTGAATACTCATCTCATCGCTCCGAACAACGCCAATCTCAAAATCATTCTCAAATAATTAAAAATACTGGTTCAATTACCTTAAAGTTGCAGCTATAAATGTCTCTAACGCACTGACTAAACTATTACAATGAAGACGCGGAGAGAATATTGTGAGTTCCTAGTAATCGGAAATGAAACCGAAATAACTGGAGAATAACTTTATAGTAATTATTCCTTGCGATCACCTTTATATATCTTTAATTTTGCTTAAGATAATCCTACGGATAGACTCTGTAAGTCTATTAATCTTAGGTAGGAGTTTCATAATTTACTGTTGCAAAAGCTTCAACTGTGTGATCGCTTAGTTTGGTAATCTGTAGGGATACAAAAAGATGACAGAATGTTGAACGCGATCGCTCAGTTGGGTGATGTTAAACATTAATAACAGTGGATCTGATTGAAGTTGCCGTTATTATTTGTGAATATAAAGATTTTATAAGGAAGGAACTTGTTTATTCAACTCAACGACCTAGAACGATAATAGATCTTGGTAGGGTAATGTTGATCTCTACTAAAATCTACACAAAATTAACTTGGAGCTTGACAACAATGACTAAAACCAAGATTGCAAATAAAACATCAAACAAATGGGCGCTTAACCTAACCACTACAGTGTCCGTAGGAATAGTATGTTTGTCTCCAGTGATCGGTTTCCTTGCCTTTGCACCTGAAACCTTCGCTCAATATGGCTTAGGATTGCCCAAATCCGCAAGCTCTGGAGGCGCGACAAGAACCGAAGACCTACCCGCAATTACTCTGCTCGTCCCTGAAGATGGAGCAAAAACTTTCTCATCTCGCCCGACATTTTATTGGTACATTGCTTCACCTTCCCCAGAACAGGCAGCATCAACCACAGGAACAAATGTAGATGCAACCAAGGAATCATCTAATCAGGTTAGGTTCATTTTACGCGAGGGTTATAGGAAAAACGCTAAACCTTTATTTATTACTGAGGGGAAGATTGACAAACTAGCTGGTCTATACAAATTTACGTTGCCAGAAAATTCCCCTGAGTTGGTCGCGGGAAAAGTGCAGCGCTGGCAAATTCGTTGGCATGCTAATGAGAATTCCCCTCAGATTGATGTCTCTGCCACAATTCGACGTGATGACGATCTCGTTGTAGCTAAAGTGATCGCTGATGCCAAAACCGATCTCGAAAAAGCAAGAATCTTTACAAAAAATGCTTATTGGTATGATGCGATCGATGCCTATACCAATTGGTTGATCAAAAACCCTCAAGATAAGACTGCTCGCACAGAGAGGCAGGATTTATTGAAACAAGGCTTTAAAAATTACACAGCCTTTAGTAAAGATCCCCAAGTTAATGTCGAAAAGTTATTAACTAAGCTAGACGCAAGCGCTCCTATATCAATCAATTGGAAATCTAAAGATCTTAGCTCTAGCATTGTCATCAAATAGGGCGGCTATAACCAGCTACAGCTACAGCTAGAAAGCTTAGATAAAAGCGGTACTTTGTGCCGCCTTTTTTGTGTCCGATGTATATCTCCTTGTCAAGCCAAATGATATGATGTCCCAAGGTTAATGATGTTTAAGGTTGTTAAGATCTTTAAGGCAAAGCTATGGCAGAAAATTCAGGAAATTTTTGGGGAGGTTTTCTATTCGGAGCGGCGATCGGTGGCGTAGTTGGTGCATTGGTTGCGATCAAACTGACCGAACCAGAGGATGAAACAATTGATCGCCAATCCACTGAGGATCGACTTCCTAGCAAACCGCAGCCCTCTAATGAGTTTGCGCGGCGCAACCTCGAAAAGAAAATTGCTCAGCTTAACGCGGCGATCGATTCAGTTAGCCAAGAGTTATCTGTTGCCGAGAGTGCCAATGGACGCAAACCCACGGCAATCGAGTAATTGCGAGAAAATTTCTTGGGTTTGACGACAGCGCAAAGCGCTGTAAGCTAATCGTCATTAAGGATGCATACTCAAAACCCGCAAATGGTTGTGCCGAGATTCTCGCGGCACAACTTATAATGCATATCAGCTTACCAGTAATTAAGTGATGTTAAAGACCATCATTCTTATTGCATTTAAGTAGAATGATGGTAGCTGTTTTTCTAAGTTCTCTAATCTAAATATTTCCTATGGCAATCATTCTTGGTACAGTTAGCTCGTTTATCTCCATTTACTTGGGTCTACTATTTATCCGAGTATTGTTGACTTGGTTCCCCAATATTGACTGGTCTAATCAACCCTTTGCAGCGCTTAGCCAGATTACCGATCCCTATCTCAACCTATTCCGTTCGATCATTCCCCCATTGGGTGGTATGGACTTCTCGCCAATGCTTGCATTTCTTGCTCTCAGTTTCTTGCAACGCGCACTTGCACCTTTTGCTTCAAGCGCGAGTATAAGCTTTTAATGTAAGCTTATTTTTGATAATTTGGGTTCACGTTAGGAAATATACATGACGGGTTTGTTAGATTTGAGTGGGAAAACTGCTCTTGTGACTGGGATCGCCAATAATCGCTCGATCGCTTGGGGCATTGCTCAGAAGTTGCATCAAGCGGGTGCAAAGTTAGGTATTACTTATTTGCCTGATGATCGCGATCGCAACAAAGGCAAGGTCGCTGAATTGACCGATCCCTTGACACCGAGCTTTTTACTTCCCTGTAATGTTCAGGACGACACGCAGGTTGATGAACTGTTTGCGGCGGTTGCTGAAAAATGGGAAAAGATTGATATTCTGGTACATTGTCTTGCTTTTGCTAACAAAGAAGACTTGTCGGGCAGCTTTACCGATATTTCTCGTGAAGGATTTAAGCTTGCTTTAGATGTCAGTGCTTACTCATTGATTCATTTGTGTCGGGCGGCTAGACCTTTACTCAAAGATGGCGGTAGTGTGATTACACTTACTTACATCGGCGGCGCTAAAGTTGTCCCCAACTATAATGTGATGGGGATCGCTAAAGCTGCACTAGAGATGAACGTGCGTTACTTGGCTTCAGACATGGGACCAGACAATATTAGGGTCAATGCGATTTCCGCAGGTCCGATTCGCACGCTTGCTTCGGCAGCGATCGGTGATTTTCACAAAATGTTACATCATTACGAAGAAACAGCACCTTTGCGCCGTTTAGTCACTCCTGATGATGTCGGCAATGTTGCAACATTTTTGGGCAGCGATCTATCCAGTGCGGTAACAGGGCAGATTATTTATGTGGATGCTGGTTATGAAGTGATGGGTGCTTAGTTAGGTTAACCCTCATAATCATCACTTGGTATCTTTGAGATCAATTAGAGATCAATTAAAAATCAATTAAGTTTGATTAGTTATCTTTGATCAGTTACATTTGATTGGTAGCGGAGCTTTCTTGCCTGCAATCATTGCAAGCTATGCAGGCAGAATGCCTGTCCTAAAGTTCTTAACAGACAAGTCTTAAAAAAATTGCTATGCAAACGGATATCTTCAAAGAGCTATTTCCTTTATTTGATGCAGCTAGCCTCGAAACATTGGAATGGCTCCTCGCTGAAGCTGTAGAACGAGACTATCCTGCGGGACGGGCTGTGCTAATGGAAGATGCTTGGGGCAATGCCGTCTATTTCATCCTTTCTGGCTGGCTAAAAGTGAGATTTTTGCGTACTCAGGATGCAACGACACTTGCTGTGCTTGGCAACGGTGATTTTTTTGGCGAAATGGCGATTCTTGATGAGTCTCCCCGCTCAACCGATGTCGTTGCTTTTACGCCAGTGCGCGTGCTAACTATTCCTGCTCAAAAGTTTATTCAGTTTTTGTTTAAAGATCCCCAATTGCACCATCGGATGTTGCAGTTAATGGTGCGCCGACTACGCAAAACTAATCAGCGCACTCAAATGCGGCAACAGGTTCCTGCCGTGAGAATTGCGGCAGTTTTGACTGGGCTAGCGGAGACCTACGGTAGTAAAACCGATACAGGTATTGATATTTTTAGTTTGCCAATTCAGGATATTGCCGATCTCTCAGAGGTTAGTCCTGATGACGCGACTAAGGTATTAGACAAGCTTAAAGATAAAGGTTGGATTGCGATCGATCCTAAGCGTCAGGTTTTGACGATCGCCAACGAAAAGCAAATGTTACAGTTAGCAACATTTCGCTAAATTGTCAGGACTAGTTTTCCTGTCATTGAGCCTGTCTCTAGTAACTGATGAGCTTTAGCAGCATCAGCAAGCTGAAATACTTCACTGACATGGATCTTGAGTTGACCAACATCAAATAATTTTGCACATTCACTGAGAATTTTTGCTTGTTGGATTTGCAGATTAGTATTACCTAGCAGCATCGGTGTCAGCATTAACTCAAAGCTAAACCGAAGATTGCGAGTACGCGCCACTTTCCAACTGATATCGGCAGGTGGTTCGAGGATCGTGACCAGATCACCATAGATTTTCACCGCAGGAAAAGTTTGCTCAATCAGTTTGCCGCCAACTGTATCAAAAGCTATATCTACGCCTTCGCCATCTGTCCATGCGATCGCCGCTTCTACAAAATCGGTTTGCTTATAGAGAATTGGTAAATCCGCACCTAGATCGCGGACAAATCTTGCCTTGCCTTCTGAGCCAACGGTTGTACTAACTTTTGCGCCGCGAAGTTTAGCTAGCTGAATAGCCACATGACCGACACCGCCTGCGCCCGCATGAATTAGAACATTACTACTAGCTGTAGATTGTAAATTTCCGCGATCGTATAGGGCTTCCCAAGCTGTAAGTAGCACTAAGGGAGCGGCGGCAGCTTCTTCAAAACTAAGGGATTTGGGTTTAAGTGCAGCGAATTTTTCGTCAATCGTAGTTAACTCGGCATAATTGCCCTGATGCGCTCCTAAACCACCGTTGCAGAAATAAACCTCATCGCCAACTTTAAATTTGGTGACATCTGCGCCGATCGCTTCGACAATACCCGCACCATCACAGCCGAGAATTGAGGGTAGGCGATCGGGATGAAATGTACCGCGACTACGCAGTTTTGTGTCAATCGGGTTGATCCCTGCTGACTTGAGTCGCACGAGAAGTTCGGTTGGAGACTGAATTGTTGGTTCAGGAATATCCGCAAGTTTTAATACATGGGGATCGCCTGCGGTGGTCATCAAAATAGCTTTCATTATTTTTATCTCAAGAAAAGAACCAAAAGCTTTAGCGTGCGCTAAAGCTTTGGAGTTTTATATTTAATCGCGCCCAGCTACTTAATAACAGCCGATTCTTTATTTTCTGTATTAAAGGCAAACTGCTGGAGAATGCGATCGCAAATTTGACCACTGGATAAGCCAAGAGTATTGAATGACTGTTCAGGTGAAGCATGTTCCACAAGAACATCGGGAACCCCAACACGATAGAGCGGAACCATAATATTCGCGTCATTCACAGCTTCTAGAACCGCGCTACCAAATCCACCCATCAAACAACCTTCTTCTAAGGTGACAACCTTGCCGATTTTTTCAACAAGTGGCAGAATTAGTTCCGTGTCTAAGGGTTTCGCAAAACGGGCATTAACGACAGTAGCGCTAATACCATGCTCATTCAAGAGTTCTGCAACTTGCAAGGATGGATAAACCATTGATCCGTATGCCAAGAGCAAGATATCCTTCCCTTCGCGCAAAACTTCCGCTTTGCCAATTGGTAATGCTTCCCAATCTTCATCTTGCATGGGAACACCAATGCCATTGCCGCGAGGATAACGCATCGCACTTGGTCCATTGTGAGTTAAACCTGTGACGATCATGTTCTGCATTTCCGCTTCATCCTTAGGAGCCATCAACACCATATTGGGAATGAACCGCAGATAGGCGATGTCATACATACCTTGGTGGGTGGGTCCATCCGCTCCGACAATACCTGCACGATCTAGACAGAAGAACACAGGTAGATTTTGAATGCAAACATCATGGATGATTTGATCAAAGGCGCGTTGCAGGAAAGTGGAATAAATCGCGGCGACGGGGCGCATTCCTTCACAGGCTAACCCTGCGGCGACAGCGATCGCATGTTGTTCAGCAATCCCGACATCGACAAACTGATTGGGGAGCGCTGCTTGAAACTTATCGAGTCCTGTGCCAGTGGACATCGCCGCTGTAATTGCCACAATCCGTTTGTCATGTTCAGCAAGTTTGATCAAGGTATCAGCAAAAACCTTGGAGTAGCTGGGAGGCTTGGGCTTTGAAGAAGATGAGCTTTTCGCCTTACCTGTGGATAGGTCAAAGGAATTTTGGGCATGGTAGCCAACGCGATCGGCTTCGGCATAACTATAACCCTTACCCTTGGTAGTGGTTACATGCACCATGACGGGACCAGTTAGGCTATGCGCCATTTTAAAGGTGGCGATGAGGTCGCGGATGTTGTGACCATCGACGGGACCAATATAGGTGAAACCCAGTTCTTCAAATACGGCTCCAATTTTATTCGGAACCATCGTCACAATCTTAAGGTTGTCCTTGATCCGTTCAATTTCAGGGCTAATCTGCTCTCCGACAAAGGGAATATTGCGAATTTGTCCTTCGAGATTGTTAGTGATAAATTTGACGGGGGCGCTGAGGCGCATCCTGTTCAGATAGCGAGGGATTGCGCCAACATTGGGAGAAATCGACATTTCGTTGTCGTTCAGCACCACCAACAAATTGGTTTTCGGAAGATGCCCTGCATGGTTAATTGCTTCGAGCGCCATGCCGCCTGTTAAAGCACCATCACCAATGATCGCCACCGTTTTGTAATTGTCGCCTTGCAAATCACGGGCGATCGCCATGCCTAGTGCTGCCGAAATACTGGTGGATGCGTGACCCGCACCAAAATGGTCAAATTCACTTTCGCGGCGATTAAGATATCCCGCAATCCCATCTTTTTGACGTAAAGTATGAAAACGGTTATATCGTCCCGTAATCAGTTTATGGGGATAGGCTTGATGTCCCACATCCCACACCACTTTGTCGCGATCCAAGTCTAGGGTTTGATATAAACCCAAAGTTAGTTCAACCACGCCCAGTCCAGGTCCTAAATGTCCCCCTGTGGCGGCGATCGTTTCTAGGTGTTTTTGCCGAATTTCACGCGCTATAGACTCTAACTGGGCGATCGACAGACCATGTAATTGGTTGGGATGTGTAACTTCACTCAAGCGCATATTGGCTGATTTCCATAAATGTGACTTGTTCTAGTTTAACTGACACATAACCCACATAAGTTTATGGCGATCGCAGTTCTTAAAATCTCAAAGTCAAGAAAGTACTCCGCGATCGCTGTTTGCCTCACTGATGATTCCGACTAAAATGGACGCTAATTCTTCTATATCTTCAGGAACACGATAAAGAGTTGGTATTTGGACTATTTCTTTGAGTTCTTCGCACCAAAATTGATTCTAAATCCCGATGGTTGGTAACATCAGGACAGGTTTATACTGGGATTTACTGAGATTTAAGTACCCCGCGCTCAATCGTAATTCAGCAATTATTTTTTCATGCTTGTCGCCAGCCCCGATCTGATAGCCATAGCCCGATCGCAAATTATGTTACTGACCCAAAGTCTGGGTGCGGTGGCTAGTGCTATTTATATCACCGAAAATGTGGCGGATGGACGACCACCTGATCTTGTCGAAGTAGCAGTTTTCCCAGAGGAGGGGGCGATCGCTTTACCTGAAGCCTTTCCCCATGAATCTTTTCCGATGTTGTCAATGGGGGCTGGTGGCTTAGTTCGGCAGAGGCGGTTTGTCCTGCCATTAATTTATGAAGAAGCAATTTTAGGCTTTTTGATGACGGGGCGGGACGATCGCGACTGGATCGAATATGAACAATTACAAATTCAACAAATCGCGAATACACTAGCGATCGCCTGTGCGATCGATCGTCGCAATCAATGGTTAGAAATTAGTCAGCGCCGTAATTATGAACAACAGAGTAATTTTTTAGCCTCATTACTGCATCAACTTCGTAATCCCCTTACCGCGATCCGTACCTTCGGACAACTACTATCCCGCCGCATCGTTTCCGAAGATCCCAATCAAAGATTTGTGATAGGAATTTTACGCGAAGCCCAACATATTCAAGATTTACTTAGTGATGCCGATCGCTCAGCGCCGATGTTAGCGCCGCTATTGCTATCCCCAGCCGAGAGCGAAAAGGCATTGTTGCTAGAAGCGGGAATGGAACTGACTAATGTCGATATAGGTAAAATTTTAGAAGAGATGGCAAGTTTTGCTAGTGCGATCGCTCAAGAACGTAATATTCAATTCTTGGCTAATATTCCGCCCCATTTACCTGAGATTCTCGGTAATGCTTCGGCTCTGCGAGAAGCGATCGGTAATTTAGCCGAAAATGCCCTTAAATATACGCCTGAAAAGGGTTATGTACTATTAGGTGCAGAGGTAAAACCTGATACGATTCATATTTACATCCAAGACACGGGTGTGGGAATTCCTGATTCTGATTTGCCCCGTCTGTTTGAACGTAATTTTCGGGGTAGACAGGCGGATGGTAATATTTTGGGTACGGGTTTAGGCTTAGCGATCGCCAATGAATTAGTTCAGAAGATGGAAGGAAGCATTCATGTGATTAGTCAAGTTGGTAAAGGTAGTACATTTGCGGTGACGCTAAAGAGATTAAACAAATGTTAAAAATAACCGTCATTGTTCCCAGCTATCAGCGTCCACAGGATTTAGCTCGTTGTTTGGCTGCGTTAAAACTCCAAATCCGTCCTGTCGATGAGTTATGGGTGATTGTGCGTGACACCGATCAAGCAACTTGGCAGTTTTTAAATGAGAATGGTTATGACGCTCAAAGCGCGTCACAACCATCTGGCGATCGCGGCGATCTACCATTACATGTCGCCACGGTCACTGCGGTTGGTGTTATTGCGGCGATGAATATTGGATTGGAAGCATCGACAGGGGATATAGTTGCTTTTACCGATGATGATGCGGCTCCCCATCCTGACTGGTTGGCAAAAATTGAAGCTTATTATTTAGCCGATAAGGATAAAAAGATCGGCGGTGTTGGCGGTCGAGACTGGATGTATCACGGAACAAAATTGGTTGAAGGCTCTAGTTCCGTAGTGGGAAAACTAGCATGGTTTGGACGCTTGGCGGGCAATCATCATCTCGGCATTGGTGGGGGACGTGAAGTGGATGTTCTCAAGGGTGTGAATATGAGTTTTCGGCGTGAAGCGATCGCTGATTTACGCTTCGATCAAAAAATGCGGGGATCGGGCGCACAGGTTCATTTTGAGATGGTTTTCTGCTTTGCCTTAAAGCAACGGGGATGGCAGTTAATTTACGATCCCCAAATAGAAGTAGATCATTTTCTCGGTCAGCGTTTTGATGAAGATCAAAGAAATACTTTTAATGCTCAAGCCGCGATGAATATCACTCACA
Source organism: Pseudanabaena sp. ELA645 (assembly GCA_037129985.1). Taxonomy (GTDB): domain Bacteria; phylum Cyanobacteriota; class Cyanobacteriia; order Pseudanabaenales; family Pseudanabaenaceae; genus Pseudanabaena. Next base: position 21,286 of record JBAXTW010000043.1, read on the forward strand.
ATGAGACTGTAGCGATGTTGGGCTATTTACCTCCATTCCGTAGATTTGTGTTCTTGGTATGGGCGATCGCGATCGGCACAAAAGAGTCGCGGGGCTTATTGCAATTGTTCAGATTTTTACCGCGTGAAGGTGCTTTATCTGGCCGAAAATTATGGGCGGCATGGCGGGGGCGCTGGCAAGGATGGCAAACATGGCAAAAGTCTTTTTGATTTGATGCGCCCGCTTCGCGGGCGCATCAGCCTTTTTGGCTTAAAAAGAGCGGAAATATGGATAGCCTTTTAAGGTTCCTAATTCTTTCTCGATCTCGAAATTGATCACGCCCCAACGTGGCTCCTGCGATTCGGGAGGGCTAAACTCGACACTTAAGCCATACAGTCGCCGTAGAATTGGATCAATTGAACTAACCTCAAAATATGGCGTAACTAAATCTTGGTAGCGCTGGGCGATCATCACCTTAATTGCTCGGTAGCCTTGCGTATAAACGCGATCAATACTTTCATGAATTTCAAAACGAATTCCATCTGGATGAGCATGTTGTCGATACCATTCATCCTCCCAGAGTCGCCATTGGCGATCGGATTGTAAATGCACTAAATCTTTGCCATTAGGATGAACTTCAAACGCACCATGACGCGAACAGAGGTAAGTATCAGTCAAAATCAGAGCGGGAATAATTTGCCGACAATGGGGACATTTAATTTCTGAGCCAAAAGCTGGATATTGTTGTGCCAAGGTGAATGTCCCCGTTTCCTGTCTAAATTAAAATTAAGCTAAAATTAAGCTACAGATACAGCGCAAAGCGCCGTAGAAATATTTGTATTATAGTTCAGGCGACACACTCTAGAACTCGGTTAACGTCTACAATCTAACAATGCAAATTTTGTATCGAGAGTAAAGTTAGGATGGCAAAAGCCAACCCAAAACTCCAATGGGGTACAGTCGCAAATCGCGCAAACCAAGCAGAAAAATATCTGCGCTGGTTTGTCGAATTTTGTCCTGTGCCGATCGCGATGTTTGACTGCGATCTGCGTTACATATTAGTAAGTCAGCCTTGGGTAAAAATGTTAGGTATACCCCGACTCAAGCTAATTGGCACGGATATTCATGACTCATTGGCGATTACCCAAGCCCATCAACAGGGGTTGGAGCGTTGTTTAACGGGTGGACAAATGCATTATTCCACGGAAGTTGAGATTGTAATTCGTGGCGATGAATCTCAATTATTTCAATGGGAAGTGCAGCCTTGGTATACCGACGATGGTGCTGCTGGCGGCGTAATCATTGCCAGTCAACCTTTAGGCGATAGAAAGGGGGATCGAATAAGCGATCAAGTAGGCGATCGCTCAAGTAATCAACATTCATCTGAGGATTTGAAACGTCATCTAGCAGAAGAAATATTAGAGCGACAACATCTTGAAGATGCTTTCAACCAAATTGGTACAGCTTTAGAAAGTGCTAGTGATGCTGTTTGCATTGTCGATCTCACTGTCAAACCCATCTATATCAACTCGGCTTTTAACGAGTTGTTTGGTCATAATCTCACTACCTTACGGCAATCTATAAACTTTCAATCTTTATTTGTCAATTCTCAAATTGCAGAAGAAATTTTGACTGCTGTGATGCAGGGTGCTGCTTGGTCGGATGAAATAGAGATGAGCGATCGCCATCAGCAACATATTCCGATCGCCTTAAGAGTAAATCCAGTAAAAAGATCAACAGGTGAAGTGATTGGTACAACTTACATTTGTACTAACATTCTTGATCGCAAAGTTGCCGAAGAGGAGATCAACAAAAGCTTTGCTGCACTTGGAGCAACTCTTGAAGCAACTGCGGATAGCATTCTCGTTCTAGATGCGATCGGCAATATTATTATTTGCAATCAAAAATTTGTCGATCTTCTATGTATTCCCGATCGCATTTTCTCATCCCATGATGATTCACATATTCTGCAATATGTAATTGCAAGAATTATTTCATCTAGTCACTTGCATAATTTTGGGAAGGATCTCGGTGACGATCAAAATAGCTTTGAAATTGTGCAGTTAGATGATGGTCGCACTCTGGAATGCTATTCTCAACCCCAGAATTCGATGCAAAGTTGTGGCGGTCGAGTTTGGAGTTTGCGGGACATCACTGAGCGCCTTGCCGATGAGTCACTAGTTCGCGCCTCTGAGGAAAAATATCGCCTCCAAGCAGCCAAGTTGGAAAAGGCTTTATTTGAGCTAAAAAATACACAATCTCAATTAATCCAAGCCGAGAAAATGTCGGGGCTAGGGCAGTTGGTGGCGGGAATTGCCCATGAAATTAATAATCCTGTAAACTTTATTTATGGAAATCTTGCCTATGCGGACACATATACATCGGAGTTATTGGATCTAATTAAACTCTATGGCACAAGTTATCCAAATCCTGTAGCGCCTATTCAACAAAGGCTTCAAGAAATTGATATTGATTTCATTGGCAATGATTTTCTGAAGTTGATTAGTTCGATTCGTGTGGGAGCCGAACGTATTCAGGGAATCGTGCGATCGCTGAACAATTTCTCGCGTAGTGATGAAGCTAAATTTAAATTAGTCGATATTCATAATGGGATTGATAGCACTTTAATGATTCTCCAAAGTCGGCTAAAGGCTACTACTGGTCGTCCTAAAATTTCGGTTAAAAAAAACTATGGCGATCTACCCGAAGTAGAATGCTATGCGGGACAACTAAATCAAGTATTTATGAATCTGTTGACCAATGCGATCGATGCATTAGAAGAAGATTCTCTGGCAAATGGAACTTGGCAGATGATCAATAATCAACCCGAATGGATTAGGCAAGATGGCAAGGTTTCGCAAATATCTATTCAAACGGAAGTTCAGACAAATTCTCTAAATGATGAATTCTTAATCATTAAAATCGCGGATAATGCGGGTGGAATTCCTGAAGAGTTACGCAATCGTTTGTTTGATTTGTTTTTTACCACTAAGCCTGTGGGCAAGGGTACAGGGCTAGGATTATCGATCGCTTATCAAATTGTGACGGAAAACCACGGTGGTAAGTTATCTTTTAATTCCGAGATTGGTAAGGGTAGTGAGTTTGTGATTGAGATTCCTTTAAAGTAAATTATCGTGAGGAGCCTTTGGGTTTTATATTTAATTATTAATTAAACTTTTGAATTTAAATAGACGGAATTATCCATGCCAGCAGCGATCGATTTAACCACTCTACGCAGTGAAATTTTAGTTAAACATAATGCCTATCGGACTACTCATCATTGTCCTGTTATGGCAATTCAGACAAGCCTCAACACTACAGCACAGCAATGGGCGGAATATCTTGCCGCAAATGCATTATTTCAGCACAGCACTCCTACACAACGCAATAATGCGGGTGAAAACATCTATGTTTACTACACCACCGCAAGTACTGTTGCGGCTGCTACCCTTGCCACTGAAGCCGTTAATAGTTGGTACAACGAAGTCAAAGATTATAACTATGCGATCGCTCAATTCGCCTCCAACACAGGACATTTTACGCAAGTAGTTTGGAAAGCTAGCGTTGGTTTAGGTTCTGGTGCTGCTTCTGGGAGCAAGGTACTCAATGGTGTCACCTACAATGCTTTCTATGTGGTTTCCCAATATGCACCAGCAGGAAATCTGACGGGAGCTTTTGCTGCGAATGTTCTCAAGCCGTAATTAAGCTAATCTCCAAAATAGGCGGCGCGAAGCGCCGCCTATTTTTGTATATTTATTGGCGTTTAATGCGGTTGATTTCAGCTTGAAGCTCATCAATTTGTCGCTTTAGACGCTCCGCTTCTGTTTCAGACTTCTTCTCTTCATTGGGACTTTGTGATACATCGACCGCACCAGAAGTATCGCCGCGCTTGTAGTTGCCAGCTTTAATATTGCGATACTCTTCCGAATCAGCCCATTCACGAATATAGTGAACTCTCTCTACGGGAAATGGATGACTGAGCATTGAACCTGCTCCAAATCCATTGTAGAGCATGAATTTATAAATCTGATTGAGATTATCTTTATCTAGTTCTTGATAAGCATCCGATTGGCGGATAAACTCTGGCAAGCTTAACTCATTAGCAAAAACAGAACTTCCACCAGATAGTTTCATCATCGTTGAGAGAACTGTATCAAGTTCATCGGTTACTAATAATGCGGCGCGATCGCTTGACAGTTCTGCTTTACGTCGCCATTCAAAAAATGCATAAATCAAACCACTACTGACAATTCCCCCTAACCCAAATGTCATTTCACTAATAGTCGAGACAATGCTCATCACCCACATCGCCATCTGGATCAGAGTCGTATGACCACATTTGATATGTCCAAGTTCATGGGCAAGAACGCTGCGAATCTCTTCCTCTGTCAATAGATCGAGTAACCCCGAATTAATCACAATGTAGGGATGATCTTTGCCCAGAGCATAGCTGTTGGCAACGGGATTTTGCGAGACAAATAGGGTCGGTTCAGGCTGCACATCAAGATCGGCAATACATTCACGAAATATGCGATGAATCGTGGCGTATTGACGATGACTAACCTGAATACTGTTGCCGATGTGATAAATGGTCTGAGGACGTTCGTACATAAACTCGACGAATTTACCCGCCACGAGATCGAACCCTGGCACGCTGCGGAGGGCTTGTTCGGCTTGGCGATCGAGGGGATGGCGAAAGGCTTCGCTAGAAATTCCTGTATAACGTGGCATAGGTTTGTATGTTCGTTGTATATCGCTTTGCTACATTCTATCGCAACTTTTAAGTGTCTTACAGCGCTTTGCGCTGACTTAAAACCCATAGAAATATGTGGAAGTGCCGCTTAGCGGCACTTCCACATTATAGGCTGGATAGGCTAAGGGCTTAAACCGTCATATTGATCGCTACAGGAACCGTCTCAGGTTCAACAATATTACGAACTGATTGAGGCAAAGATTGTACAGATTTACGAGTATATTTGGCGATCGCCTCTAAATCATTAAAATCATTCGACGACTTCAACAACTTGCCGTTTTGGATAATGAGTTCCAATAAAGGATGCTCATTGGCTTGGGGATGCGCGGAAATATGCGTGAGGCGATCGCCTGTGATCATTCCATTCTCAAAACTGCGCCAGATTTGCTTACGACCTGCGATCGATTGCTTTCCGATTGATTTTTTTGCCACGGGAATCTTATCAATTTCTACTAATTTATAAACACCATTTACAGGCGCACCTGTGACTAATTTTGTGCCGATGCCATAGCCATCGATGGGCGCTCCTAAAGATTGCAAGCGAAGAATCTCGAATTCATCAATATCACCACTAGCAAAGATCGCAGTATCAGGAAGTATTGCTTTTACTTGCTGAGAAACTACAGCGATATCGCCTGAATCAATGCGAATTCCTTTAACTTGCATTTCCCCAGATTTTACTTTTTCGGCAAGATTACGCGCTGCGGCGATCGTGTCGAAGGTGTCGATAAGTAATGAGCTATCGGGGAACACTTGATGGAAAGCGGTAAAAGCTTGGGCTTCGCTACCTTCGGTCGCATTCAAAGCCATAACCAAAGCGTGAGCCATTGTGCCGCTTGGTTGCCGACCTAATTTTAATGCAGCTAATACATTAGAAGTCGCATTCATCCCTGCGGCGAGTGCGGCTCTGGCTGCCCAGAGAGAACCTTGTGGGCTGAAAGCGCGTCTTGTGCCAAATTCTAAAAGGGTAATGCGATCGCCTGCGACATCACGCATTCTTGCGGCTCTGGTAGCAATCAGGGTTTGATAGTTGATGGTATTTAACAAATAAGTTTCCACTAATTGCGCTTGCCAGAGTGGAGCTTCAATTCTTAAAAATGGCTCATTCGCAAATATAGCTGTGCCTTCTGGGACAGCCCAAAGGTCGCCTTCAAAGCGAAAGTTTTCTAGCAATTCCCAAAAACGGAGATCGGCGTTGGCAAAGATACCTGTAGCTTGTAAAGCTTCGATTTGTTCTGAGGTGAAATGGATATTTTGCAAATATTCCACGGCTTGCGCGAGTCCCATAGCAATGAGATAGCCAAATCCTGCGGGTAATCGGCGCACAAATAACTCGAAACTAGCTCGTTTGCGATCGCATCCTTCGCGGACATAGCAAGCACCCATCGTCAGTTGATACAGATCGGTCAGCAATCCATATTCATCGGGGGCAATGTTCAACATGTTGGATTTTAAACTCATAATGCGTTCCAACGCTCCTCAGCAGAGGCGATCGCTTTGTCGCTAGGTTTTTCCTTGAGCATAGCTAGCTGTAACTCTTCGTAAATGATTTTACGCAGCTTCTCAATATTTTTCGCTGGTGGAATCAAAACTTCTGATTGAGGCAATTGTGATGCACTAATGATTCTAGCGCGATCCACTAATGGCGCATCTTTGGCAACTTCGGTGAAATAGCGATCGCTAGAACTCTTAATCGTTGAAGGTAAGATATTCTCAATCTTGGTAAAAGCAAGTTGATTTTCCGCATTAGTCAAATACAGCGCAAATTTTACAGCCAGAGCCTGATTGCTGGAAGTGGTTGGCACAGCGACATTCATCACCGCCGCGCTTATTTTATTAGTAGAGCCTGTGATTTGTGCGCCCACGTCGGTGACTTTTGCTGTCTCTGGTGCATTCTGAGCAACGGTCTGCAAAAATTGGGGACCAGTCAATAAAATCGCCAATTCTCCCGCCTGATAAAGTTCTATCGCCTTGCGATGTCCTTCCGTCAAGATCTCGCGGGGAATCAGTTGCTTCTCAAATAAATTTACCCAATATGCAAAAGCAGCCTTGCCAGCAGGATCGTTAAAAGCAGCTTTGCCATTGGCATCCAGCAACTTCATTCCCATTTGCACCATCGCTTCCAATACTTGACCACCATCCATCGTCAACATAAAAGCGTATTTACCAGTTTTCGCTTTAATTTGTTCAGCAACTTTGGTGAGTTCTTCAAAGGTTTTTGGTGGTTTTGCGGGATCTAAGCCCGCTTTTTCAAATAGAGAGCGATTATAGATAGTGATATCAGTCGCCACATACCAAGGCAATCCAAAAGTAGTGTTACCCAGTTGATTTGCTTGCCAAATATTTTGGAAATAGCTAGCTTTATCAGCTTCGGAAACAACAGTCCCCAGATCCACCAAAGCTTTTTTTTCAGCTAGTTTCGAGGCAAACTGAGGATTAAGGTTCACCACATCAGGAGCAGTTTTTGCCGCCACTGAACTCAAAATCTTAGTTTCCATCTCTCCCCAAGGAATATCCACCCATTCCACTTCTGCCGTAGGGTTTTCTTTGACAAACGCGGCTATTAAATCAGCCATGTATTTATCAAACTGTGGCTTTAGCTGCATTGTCCAAAAGACGATTTTACTTTTGCCTGAAGATGTCGTGGATTGAGGGGTTTGTGTTCCACAGGCTCCAAGCAGAAACAAGGTAGAAAGTCCAATAAACTTACGGCGATTGAGATTTGAGAAGAGATTGGGTGTCATATCAAAAAAAACTAACTTGGTGTTGATTATATAGCGATCGCCTTGGTAGTTATTATAATATCATCAGTCCCAAGCCCAATCGGTCAGGCGACGGAGAGCAAATTGCTGTAAGTTAAAAATTTTTGAGCTAGAATAAGGTTTTGTTGGTTAGGTTTGTCAGACAATGAGTGAGATCAAGGGTAATTCTATAAATTCAGCCAATCAAATTCCCAATCAGGTGCAATTTCTTGATGAATTTGAAGTGATCGTTGTGGGCGCGGGTCATGCTGGCTGTGAAGCCGCCCTCGCCGCCGCGAGAATGGGTTGTAAAACCTTACTCCTCACCCTCAATCTCGATCGCATTGCATGGCAACCCTGTAACCCTGCTGTGGGTGGTCCCGCCAAATCACAACTCGTCCATGAAGTCGATGCCCTCGGCGGCGAAATTGCTAAAATCACCGATCGCACCTATTTACAGAAACGGATTCTCAATAGTTCACGCGGTCCCGCAGTTTGGGCGCTACGAGCGCAAACCGATAAGCGGGAATATGCAGCCGAAATGAAAAGCGTGGTTGAGAATGAACCAAATCTTTCGGTGCGCGAAGGCACGGTAATTAATGTTCTACTCGATCCAAATCAAGGAATCATCGGTGTCGAGACTCAATTCGGTGTTGGCTATGCTTGCAAAGCCGTGATCTTGACCACAGGCACATTCCTCAATGGCAAGATCTGGGTGGGTAATCGCTCGATGTCCGCAGGTCGAGCAGGAGAATTTGCGGTTTCAGGACTGACGGAAACTCTAAATGCCTTGGGATTTGTGACCGATCGCCTGAAAACAGGAACCCCCGCTAGGGTCGATCGCCGCAGTGTGGACTATAGCCAAATGGAAGTTCAACCTTCGGATACGGAACAGAACTGGTTCAGTTTCGATCCGAGTGCATGGGTAGAACTGGAACAAATGAATTGTTATTTAACCCGCACCACCTCCGAAACCCATCGAATTATTCGAGAAAATCTGCATCTTACGCCCGTTTATGGCGGCTTTATTGATGCGAAAGGTCCACGCTACTGTCCCAGTATTGAAGATAAAATCGTCCGTTTTGCCGACAAAGAAAGTCATCAAATTTTTATTGAGCCTGAAGGTCGGCATATTCCTGAACTCTATATTCAAGGCTTTTCGACAGGAATGCCTGAAAATATTCAATTGCAGATGTTGCGAACTCTGCCTGGGTTAGAAAATTGCCACATGCTCCGCGCTGCTTATGCTGTGGAATACGACTACATTCCTGCAACTCAGTGCTACCCCACGTTGATGACGAAATTAATTGAAGGTTTATTCTGTGCAGGTCAGATTAATGGAACTACTGGTTATGAAGAAGCGGCGGCGCAAGGGGTGATTGCGGGGATGAATGCTGCGCTCTTTGCGAAGGGGAAAGAAATGGTGGTACTACCTCGTGCGAGCAGCTATATCGGCACATTAATCGACGATCTCTGCACTAAGGAATTACATGAACCCTATCGGATGTTGACTAGTCGTTCTGAGTATCGCTTGATTTTGCGATCGGATAATGCCGATCGCCGACTCACTCCGATTGGGCGCGAGATTGGCTTAGTTGATGATCGCCGTTGGCAGATGTTTTGTGATAAACAAGAGCGGGTTCATGCAGAAGTAGAACGTTTAAATGCATCTCGTGTGAAGGAAAAAGAAGAACTCGGTCAACGCATCACCGCCGAAACGGGTGAAATAATCCGTGGTGCAATTAGTCTTTCCGATTTGTTGCGCCGTCCTAAATTTAACTATGCAGAATTAATTCACTATGGTTTAGCCGATCCTAATTTGAATCGTTTTGAGCGGCTCGCTGCGGAAATTGAAGTTAAGTACACTGGCTACATTCAGCGTCAGGAGCATCAAATTGAGGAGGTTGCTAAGCATAGCGATCGCAAGTTACCGACTGATATTGATTACAATGCGATCGAGACTCTTTCTAAGGAATCAAGGGAGAAGTTGAGTAAGATTCGTCCGATGACGATTGGACAGGCTAGCCGTATTGGTGGTGTGAATCCTGCGGATGTGAATGCTTTGCTGGTTTATCTAGAGATTCAGCATCGGATCGCGGCGAAAACGAGGTAGGTAGTTGTTAGTCGCTCACCTATATTGTTTTACTCCTCTTGATTTACAGTATTGGCTTTTTGTCTTTTCTCTCTTTCTTAGTACTTTCACGAGAATTTCCTTCCAGATCGCCTATTCTAATATGGTCTTTACCAGTAGGATCAAAAATTTCAAAATGATTTCTATGTAAGTTATCTAAATACCAAAGATATTGTGTAGATATCTCTCGATATACAGATCTTCCTTGACACCTAATTGATGTCTTTTCAAATCTAGTTGAATCTTTTAAAAAATCTTCTAAATTAGGATCTTCTAAAACTTTTTTCTCTCTTAGCCAGTTTTCTAAAGCAGTTTTATTGTCAAGAGTATCTAGTTTTACTGGAACATTTTTAGAATTATTTTTAATTATAGGAATCGAGAAGCATTCACGAATATCTGGATGCTGAAAATTATTAACACAAAAGATAGAGTTAATAAAGTTGACTAGTAAGTAATTGTTATTTGGATTTTGTAAAGTTCTCTCTGTCACTTCTGCGATCGATGTATTACTGACGTTACGGATATCTTCCTGAGACAGTAAATAAGAGAATTGATCGTCATGAGAATGCACTTGTTCTGAACCCCAATTTTTTGCGCCAGATTTTATAAAAACACTTTCTCGAAATAGCTTCCGAATCTGTGGATTACTATTGTTAAACGAGGCAAAAAAATTAGACTCTTGGATTGCTTTATAATCGACAAAAACGGAGATGTCGCCAAAAATTTGCTTGTTCTCACTTTTAACTGTTTCATTTATAAAATAAAAAATAGATTCTAAAGTTCTTAAAGAAGTCTCGAATTCTTCTTTATCGTAATATTGACCTGTTAATGAGCATTCATTAATAAATATTTCCATATTTACATCCCATAGATTCGCTCTAAGTCTTTATTTGACTGATCAAAAAAGCCATCTGGCCAGACATCTATCCTTCCATTTTTTTGAATTGGGATTTGTACGACTGGCTCTTGATTATCTGACTGAAAGTACAAAACACTTATTTCATTCTCTCCAATGATTTCATCTACGACAGCTACTTGCAAACCATTTAAAATGTGATCGCTATGAGACTCTACTAAAACCTGTACTCCACAACTACTAACTTTAGCGAGAAATTTAGTTAACTCAGACTGCGCTCTTGGATGTAGATGTATTTCAGGGTTTTCAACGATTAATATTTCGCCTTCTTTGGCAATCAATCCTGAAACGATAATTGGCAGAACGCTATGGAATCCAAAACCTACATTTGCTGGTTTAAAGCGATCCTTTGATGCACTTGTATTAAATAGAAGTTCCAGAATACTGCTTTGTGAACTGGGTATTTCAAGTTTCGCACCGCCAAAGATCTTACTCAACCATGCTTCTGTCTGTGTAATAAGAGTTTTAGCATCTTCGCCCAAGCAGAGTTTATCATCAACCAAATCGCCTTGTTTTTTATAGAGTAAATTAGCTGTAAATTCACCTCTTGCACCTACATTGGGGAATTTATCTAGAGTTGATTTAGGATAAAAATCTTTTGGTCCAATGCGATCGGCTGAAACATAATGAATATGATAAAAATTTAAAGCTTCTTTAAAAGGCGAATCATATGGTTCAACCCCCCTAGTCTCAGCATAAATATAATTAAAATTAGAAGGTAATAAATTTATTAATTTAGTGAGAATTTCTTCTTCTGAATTTTTATATGTAAACCATTCATCTGGTTCATGTAAGGGATAGTAGATTCTCTCAACATTATGGAGAAGAGTCTTATTGTTATCGGGAATATCAAAAATAGATCCGATAGAAATATCAACTTTGTCAGCAGGCTCACTCTTAGAGAATAAAGTGATTTGAGATACTTGGGCGATCATGTCATCTTCTAGTGTTCTAGAGAGAGAAAATTCAATATAACCGTTCGATTTTAATGGCTCTCCAAAAAAATCATAGTGATATTTAAAGATAACTGCTTCGCTTTGGAGTGTATTTCTGTTCCGAATATCATCAAAGCTATTTAAGTTAACACAATTTCCATTAAAAAGTACTTGAGTTGTAATTGGATTATGTTCAATAGATTGCCTCATTAGTAATAATGATTGAAGTAAAGTTGATTTACCTCTGCCGTTAACTCCTGTTAATAAGGTTAACTTTCCCAAAGGGAAAAATACTCTGTTTTTAAAGCATTTGAAGTTTTCTATCTCTATTTGAGTTATCATTCTACATCTCCTAAGAGGCTGTTTGAAAAGGTGGGTATACCTAGGAAAAAGCGTGAAGGGGGAA
>JBAXTW010000044.1:0-32883 GCA_037129985.1 Pseudanabaena sp. ELA645
TCCAAAAGAAACATATTGTCATTGGTCAATATCTCGGTTTCGGAGCGTTGGTATTGGGAGCATCTCAGTTTGGCAATAAGTATAAATACTCAAAAGGATATCAGCTTATTTTTGAGTATAAATACTCAGGATAGTAAAGATAACCATTGAGGTAGGAACAACGATGTTTCAACACCTGTGCGACATTTTCTTTTTTCCATTGAGCGCCAGAAATCTTAATACGGCGACCAATTTGCTTAATGCTTGATTCAACAGAGCCAGAACCAATCGTTAAACCTAGTTGCTGCAAATAACCATACTCAGGTATGCGTGTACGATGTTTGGTGATGTAGTCCACAAAATTAACAGCTCGCTTAAACTTACAGTCAGAGAAAAGGCTGACAACCTTTTCCACATCGCCTTCCCACAGCAGTTTCTCGGCTTTTTCTAAACGCCGTAAAGAACCGCCAACCGCATAGAGATGCTCTTTGAGGTGATACCAATCCAGTAACTCAAAGCGTTGTTCTGATGGCAACATCTGTTTAAACAAACTCCAGATGCCATCATGACCATCGCCTAAGCATGAAATAATTTCAGCCAATGGCTGTTGATTCACCCAATTAATCAAGGCTGGATTGTCGAGAAAATAGGCGGCTACAGCTTGTCCATGTAAGGTCACGGCTTTGTAATCTTTCCACTCACTGGTTAGACCCTTTGCGGTTCTTAGTCTTACTTTACCTCCGTCTAAGCTTACTTCTTCAACAGGTTCACTCACCACGACTTCAGGAAAATCATGACGTTGCACATATCGCTGTTGGCTGCTGTGGCTTACTTCCATTCCTGTAAGCTGTTTGACGTTTTCTACTGTCTTTGCATAGGATTCGTTGGCACTTACCAACAAACAGCATTTTTCTAAATGTGGACTAATCTGACTTCGCGCTTTTACCTGAAGACGTTTTGCTTGTTTACTTGTAATTGTCAAGTTGCCGATGCAACTTTTTAAATGTCTTTCTTTTCCAGATGTCGTTCCACTACTTTTCTTTGCAAAAAAAAGCCGATATTAGGACTGACATTTTCTAGTACTTGTTCTCGAACTGCTAACTCGATGCCTTCCAATGTTTTCAATTGCAAGGCGTTTTTACTCTCAGCATTTCGGTACAAGATTTCGGCAATCTCCAACGTACATGCTTCCAATCTTTCTTTATCTTCTGGTGTCATAACTTTTTTGAGGTAGTTTTTCTCTACTATCTCATATCTTTATCTTAAGTATTTATACTCAGCGCCAAACTGAGATGCTCCCGTTGGTATTAGCCAGTCTATCGGGATATTTTGGTGGTTTGTTAATGCCCCGTGATTGGATTGGAATGTTAGGTATTTTGCCCATTGCCATTGGGTTGCATCGGTTATTTATCCCTGATACGGATGACACTGAGCAGGAAGAGGAGGTAGTTGAGAATAGTGATTCTTGGTTATCGAATTTGCTCTCACCGCAGGTCTATAGCGTAGCGGCTGTGACCTTTGCTAATGGTGGTGACAATGTGGGAATTTATGTTCCTATGTTTGCAAGTGCTTCATGGGAAAGTTTATTGGTGATTTTGGGTGTGTTCTTCTCTATGGTTGGTGTTTGGTGCTATGCCACTTATCGCATGATTCAAGTACCTGCGATCGCTGATTCATTAAGTCGATATGGCAATTACCTTGTCCCTTTGTGCTAATTGGTTTAGGTGTTTTGATCATGATTGATAGCCATACGCTAGAGAATCGAGGACTAGCGGTATTGAGCTTAGTTATTGGTGGTTTGGTAGTTCTCAATCTGGGACGGAATATTGCAGAACTTAATGCTAGTAATACTTTGGGGAATGGATTGAGAGCTAATGAAGTCCAATTGGATTAGATAAGTATGAACAAGGGGCTTAAGCCCCTTGTGTATAGAGTTTTTGGATTATGTATTTCTAGGAGAAAATCAATGAAACTTTTAAAGAATCTCGTAATCGTTTTGATGTTGGTATGTAGTTTAGCGATCGCCCAGCCAGCTTGGGCAAATAAGCCGCCCATTACTAGCAATCCAGACTATATTGCAGTGACTGAAGAACTAGCCGCCGCAACCGATCCCGTAGAAATTGCCAAGCTCCAATTTGAAAAATACATTATTGAAACAGGTGAATCCTTTGCCGAATGCCGTAATTTGACTGCTAATCCTTTACTCGTCTACGGCAAAAAGTCAAAGCTCGATACTTCTACCTTTGACAATGCTCTTTACACGATTCCTGCTGGTGAAACTACCAATGAGGATTGGAACTGTCAAGGTGTATATCTCAGCAATGGATTAGACAATGACGGTATACCTGTCGCCGCTAAGATTGTTACAGGGACGCAACTAGTGGCTAAATCTAATCCTGAAACTGGAGCAGTAGAACTAAATATTCCTGTTGCTAAAGTTTTTAAACAAGGTGAAGTGAATTGGAATATCCCTGAAAGTGCTGAAGTCTTGGCAACTTTGCAAATTCCCCAAGCTCCTTTAGATTAAACTATTTCTTTCAACAATAGACAACGCTTGGCATGGTCTATTGTTGAAAGAAATGACGGTTTCTAAACGGTAATTAAACCTTGAAAATCTAATGCATATAAGGATCTCAGAGATTGAAATATAGGAGATTTTTGATTGCTGTTCCTATATAATATCAAGTCAAAGATTCAGCAGCTACATAATGATTTCACTGTTCAAACCGAAACAACCGACCGCAGAACAAGTGCTTCTGGGTAAGCAAAATCCTAACCGCGTTCGTGATCACTTAGCCAATGAAAGAACCTATTTGTCATGGATGCGAATGGCGATCGCTCTTTTAGGTGTGGGTGTAATCGTGGTGCGGTTACGAATTTTAAAACCGCCAATGATGCCCTCGGTTGGTAATGGTTGGAAGTTGGGCTTAGCTTTTGCAGTGATTGGAATGTTAACTGTATGGCTATCGACCTATCATTACTTTGCAGTGCGGCACGACATTGATACTGACACATTTGATCCACCCGATCGCTGGGTAGTTTTATTTAGTTTGGCAATTACACTGATTAGCGCAGGGGTAATCTTCTATGTATTTGCTGCCCCATTAGAGCAAATGAATTATATTATTCCTGAGTAATGGAATGACATAGACAGCAGATGACAAGGCTCAAGTTATCTAGGGGACATTTCGGCATAAAATTTCGCCAAACACCCGCGCAATTTTGGTTTGAAAGCGTTGATTGTGGGTTAGTTTTAAAAACGGACGCTTAATTTCTAATTGCTGAAGGCGATCGCTTTTGAGTTCAGTTTCTGGCTCACTATCAATAACAGGCTTAATAACGTTAACTTTGCGTAATATATCCAATTGAAATTCTTTCTGCACCATTAATTCGGAAATAGCGGCGGCTCGGACACTGCTCTCTAGGGCAGCTTTTACCATTTCTCCGCTACTTAACACCAACATAATTTCCAGTTTTGATAACTCAACGCCCCAATCTAATAATGCTTGTTCAAAAACCTGTTGTGTTCCTGAACCTGATTCACGCATCACCCAAGCGGTCTCGTACAATTGTTCAAGGGTGATTTCAGGCTGCTCATACCAAGGATGTAATTTGCCAACGACAATCACTAAGCGATCGCTGCCAATCTCCTCCGAGTTAAGCATTTTTTGCAACGATGGCTTTACACCAGCTTCGATCAGTCCCAAATCAAACAGCCCTGCGGCAGTTCCATCACAAATCTCTTCAGTATTTGCCAAAGTACATTTGATCGAAATGTTGGGATATTGTTCTTGAAATTGACTGATTTTTGCGGGGAGCCAATAGTTACCGATAGTGAGGCTAGAGCCTAGTTTTAATTCACCCCTTTGCAAATCATTTAACTCTCGCAATCCTCGTTCCATTAACTTCACGCGATCGAGAATGTCCTTAGCTTCTGTTTGCAGCAAAATCCCTGCATCGGTAATTTCAATATGGCGACCGATGCGATGAAATAGCTTCACACCAAAATATGTCTCTAAGCTCTGCACCGCCGCACTGACCGCAGGTTGGGTAATATATAGTTCTTCGGCGGCGCGAGTAAAGTGTAATTGTTTGGCAACTTCTAAAAAAATCCGTAATTGTTCGAGCGTCATTCAATCTTGCTTGAGCGTCAAAAGTTAGTGAAAAGCATCTTACATCACTCTCAAACAACGCTGATTTACCGTAAATAGATTGATTTTGAAAGCGCGGCTCTGCCGCGCTTTCAAAATTCTCTGTATGCACCGTGAAGCGGTGTAACCCTCTTTTTGCTATACTTCTACTCACTATTAACCTGAGGAAAAATATGGAATGGATTATCGGTACAGTGGCGATCGCAGTTACTGCTTTTACTGCCACAAATATCGATGACATTCTCATTCTCACCATTTTCTTTGCTCAAGTCGATGATAAATTTCGTCCGCGTCATATTCTGATTGGTCAGTATCTAGGTTTTGGAATAATTCTCTTAGCAAGTTTACCTGGGTATTTAGGTGGTCTAATTATTGACCATAAATGGTTAGGCTTATTGGGACTATTACCGATCGAGATCGGGTTGAAGCAACTAATTTCTAAGGAAGATGATGCTGAAATAAATGTTAAAACCTGTGCGATCGCTAACCAAAAATCATTAAATAAAGCCCCAATTATCTCGCCCCAAACTTATCATGTTGCGGCAGTCACCTTCGCTAACGGCGGCGATAATATCGGTATCTATATACCTCTATTTGCGAATACTAATGCAGTTTCTTTATCAATTACAGTTACCACTTTCTTGTTAATGATTGCGGTTTGGTGTTATGCCGCCTATTTAATTAGTTCTCATCCTTTAGTGACAAAAATAATTACTCGTTATAGTCATATCCTTGTCCCCTTCGTATTAATTGCGTTGGGCTTGTATATCATGTATGAAAGCAAAACTTACCTTCTTATTCCTCTATTTCAGTAGCGCTTTACTCAAACAGATTGCCAATAACCAGCCACCGAAAATATCACTGGGATAATGCACACCCAAATATAGCCTTGTCCAAGCGATCGCCATCAACCAAAATCCACCTGTAAATAACCAAATTAATCGCCAATGTTTCTGAGGAATCAGCATCGCGATCGCCATCACTAGACTCATACTCAGCATTGCGTGACCGCTAGGAAAAGAGAAATCTGGCTGTGGCAAAGGGGAAACCCACAAATCAGGACGATGACGATGAAAGAGAAGTTTTGCAAGAAAGTTAATTAAGCCACTGCCGATGATCACTAGCCAGACATAGCCTAGCGATCGCCATTGTTTCCACCAGACTAAACCAATACTCAGTAAGGAAGTAATAGCAGTAATGGCTATACCTCTAGCCGTTTGGGTCAAGGAGATCGCAATTTGATCTAGTTCTATGCTTTGCAAATTATGGACTTTTTTGAGGATTATGCTGTCCCAGTCAGTGATTAATGGCAAAGTGGCTACAGCGATCGCTAATAGACCAAAGGTAGTGAGCAAAGAGAGAATCACCAAAATTTTTTTTAAGGTTGCTTCTTTTAATTCAGATATAGATAGTGGTAGCTCCTTAGACATAAAAAATGTGGTGAATTAAATTTTTTTGAAAGTTCTACCTATAGCAGAAAACTTGTTAAGCAGAATGGATTAGTTTCCAGCTAACCGTAATTAAGATCACAAAGATGAGATAGCGTAAGGCTCTTTGGGGAGCATGTTGGCATAGTTTTGAGCCAAGCAATACACCAGGGACAGAACCAATCCAAATTGGAATTACAATATGCCAATCAACAGTACCAAGGCTAAGATGTCCGAGGGATGTAAAGCCCAATAGAATTGCGGCTTGAGTAATATCAGTTCCCACCAACTTTCTCGAATCTAGTTTAAAGAAGGTCATTAACACTAGAGCAAATAAAGAGCCTGACGAAACACTGGTTAAGCCTACCATGCAGCCCAATACAAAACCGATCGCCACAGTTTTAACTTTGCCATTCACAGTTTCCAAATCAAAGGTAGGCAAACTTGGCAAAGATAGATCTGGCGCAAAGTTGGCGAGCAGTAATTGGGCTAAACCTGCAACGGTGACAAATAGTATCATTGTGCCGATGGAAGGTAAAAGGAAACTATCTAAACTCCATCCATAGGATTGGAGTAAATGCAAAATAAATACTCCTAATAAAGCACCTGGAACACTGCCCGTAGCGAGCCATTTTACTACGGATAAATCTACGGTTTCTTGCCGCCAATGACTTACTCCTGCTACTGCCTTCATCATCGTTGCAGCAACAATATCTGAACCGACAGCGATCGCCGCAGGGACATTAAACACAAAAATCAACATTGGCGTAATCAGAGAAGCGCCACCAATCCCCGTTAAACCTACGACTGTACCGACGACAAAACTAAACCCCGTTAGCAAAAAATAATTCATAGCTGCACCTCAATCGGTAAAATTGCGCTAAGGTCGAGAACATGAAAATAAACTAGTGCCACAATAACTGCTGTGTATGCAGTCGAAGTCAGCACTCCAGAAAAAATCTCATCTTTGAAACTCCGCTTTTTTGCCGTAGTTTGTAAAACATCCTTTGCCCCAATCTGCATCAGAACTATACCAACTAGATTTGACAACCAATAGCCTGCGATCGCTGCGCCAAAGAACCATTCCGATTGCCAAAGTGAAACTACATAGCCAAATCCATAGGCGATCGGCAAATTAATGATCAAGTCATTCCACCAGCAAAGCGGTGACAGCAGATAACCCACCACTAACAGAACTCCCCCCTTGAGCTTTTGGAGAATCCCCGTTTTAATACCGTTGTTTGATTGACTTTTAGTAGCGTTTTCAGTAATTTGTGGAGAACAATCTAACGTAAAAGTTGCGCTCTTTGAGTTATTTATATATACGTTTTCAGGAATTTCTATAGTTTTGGTGACTGGCTGATTTGTCATAAATCTACGGTATAGTCATGTAATTACCGTATTTTATACTATCCGTGTAATTTTATACTAAAAATAAAAAAAGAGAATGTACAAAGTACATTCTCTTTTTTGTTGGATTAGCCGAGTGCGTCACATTAGCATTAGGTGAGAGGGCGCTCTGCACCAGTTTCTACAGGCAAATCGGACTGACTATATTCTGTCCAAGAGCCTTCATATATTCTGACCTTGGGATAGCCGAGCAAATGCTTTAAAACCACATATTGCAAAGATGCCTCCCGACCTGTGGTGCAAGTGACAATAATATCCTTAGACTTATCAATCTTTTTATCATCAAGAATCTTTTGGATTTCGGCTAAAGGCTTGAGCTTGTGAGGATTTTGGGGATCGGTGAAGGTCGGCCAAGGGATATTTCTGGCTCCAGGGATGTGACCATTGCGAACAAAGAGATCAACTTCACCAGCAAAGGCATTAGCGGGACGAGGATCGATAAATCTTACGTCTTTCTTATCAAGCAAGTCTTTTACTTGAGCAAGGGTGACGCGAATATTTTTTTGATCATTGACGCTTAGTTTACCTGTTTTATATTTAGGAAACTCTTTGGTGACAGGTTCTTTAGCATCTTTGTAGCCAACAAAACCACCATCTAGAATATAGGCATTACCTTTAAAACCAATGCGCTCTAGGGCATAGGCAATTTGGCTAGAACCGAGGATATTATTACCTTCGGAGTAAACCAAGACTTTGCTTTTATCAGTCACGCCTGCTTTAGCAAGTAAATCACCAAGTTTATTGGAATCCAATAACTGTACTGGTAATCCATCTTTGGGAACGCGCACAAGGTTATCGGCAAAGTTGACGGCTTTAGGAAGATGTTCTTTGAAATAGTCAAGGGGATTCCACCGCACATCTAAAATCCGCAAGTCGGGATCATTAGCATTAGCAGTTACCCAACTTGGGGAAACGAAGGAAATTTTAGTTGGGGAAGTTTGGGCGAGGAGGGGGGAGTTAGAGAAAAAGGCGATCGCCACAATAGAAAGTACTATCGAGACAATGAGCATCAAGGGCTTTAGTTTTGGAGATTTTCTTTTATTGTAGGTTCTGTTCATACTGCTTAGATTATTTGGCTAAAGGTCTCAGAGATAGGCAGTACAAGATCTTAATCTTAAATACTGTATTATCATGTAAATACCGTAGTTTACTTTATATAACATCGCATAGGGGCTGGCAAAAAAGCAAGCCTTTTTGATTAGACTGTTATCTATGGATTTGATTAGGCTTTGAACTTAAGCAGCTTGTTAAAATTAAAAGATCGACTTTGGCTCTTTTTATTGCCTCAACAGGCTGTATTACATCAGGGAAAAACAAGAGTGAATATAGGCTTACTTCTTATTTCGGTAAATTATTCTGCGAGTTAAATTTGGGCGTATGGCTTTCAATCAGACTATTAATATCTAATACTTTTGAGGTGCTTTCACCAACAACTAAAGGCAGATTGCCATTCCACTTGTCGATCGCTTGTTTTTGTAATAACTCAGGCGATAACGTCTCCCGCAAAATACGCTGGGATTCTCCCTCACCGCGTGCGAGATTTACCTTTGCTTCCGCCTCTTTGATCGCTTTCAGGGCAATAAAATCCGCCCGCTTTGCCTCCTGTTCCGCAATTTGCTTCGCTTCGACTGCATCACGAAACTTGGGCGAAAAATGCACATGAACTAAGGAAATATCATCGACAGCGATGTTGTAGCCCGATAGTCGATTAGTGAGCAAAGTATCCACTTCATCCTTAACATTGCCGCGTTTGGTGATAATTTCTTCGGCAGTATATTTCGCCATCACTGCCTTCAAAACCTCTTCGACAGCAGGATCGATGATGCGATCGATAATTGCCAATTTCTCCCCAATTTGTTGGTAGATCGTATTAGCGTGGTCTGGGTCAATATGCCAATTGAGCGCCACATCAGTAAATACCTCTTGCAAATCCTTAGATGATGCCTCGGCAGTAATTTCCTGCTTTTGGACACGCACACTCATTTTTTTGACGGTCTGCGCGATCGGGATGATTGGGTGAATCCCTTCTTCTAGAACCTGCGGCTGGACTTGCCCAAATTTCATCAGGACTCCACGCTCTCCCGCATTGATCACCACAAAAAATGAACAAACAAAAGCGGTCAAGATCATTAGTCCTGCCACAAATTGAAACATGGCAAAATCGGCAGCTTTGCGATCGCGTTGGCGCTTAATTGGTTGATTAATCTGCACAGATTTTGGGGAGATTTCGGGAGCTTGTTCGGGAATTTGCATATTACTGTTTAGCAAGAACGAGGCTAATCCACTGTAGTGTACCGCATAATCTACGGTAAGCACATAGACATAACGTACTTTTGATGCTAGAAATATTTTAAGTTACATAATTTTGATGCTGTGAGTCACAATGAGCATTCTGGTTCAAGATATTACCAAGCAGTTTGGCGATTTTTTAGCAGTTGATAACGTTAGTTTGAAAGTAGAGAGTGATTCTTTGGTGGCTTTGCTAGGTCCATCAGGTTCAGGCAAGTCAACTCTCTTGAGAATTATGGCTGGTTTAGAGGCTCCCGATCGCGGTCAAGTTTGGATTGAAAATGAAGACGCAACTTATCGCTCAGTGCAAGAACGCCAGATCGGTTTCGTATTTCAGCACTATGCTTTGTTTAAGCATTTGACAGTGCGTGACAATATTGCCTTTGGCTTAAATATTCGTAAGGCATCTAAAAGCCTAGTTAAACAAAAGGTTGATGAATTACTGGACTTAATCCAACTCAGAGGATTGGGCGATCGCTATCCATCTCAACTATCGGGCGGTCAGCGTCAGCGCGTAGCCCTTGCGCGATCGCTAGCGGCTCAACCCAAGACTCTCCTACTCGATGAACCCTTTGGCGCATTGGATGCGAAGGTACGAAAGGAATTACGCACATGGCTCCGCCAACTCCATGAACAAGTCCATGTGACCACAATTTTTGTAACCCATGACCAAGAAGAAGCGATGGAAGTCGCCGATCGCGTGGTGATTATGAATCGTGGCAGGGTTGAACAGATTGGCACACCTGCCGAAATCTATGATCAACCAAACTCAGAATTTGTGATGCGCTTTATAGGAGAGACAAATATTATCTCTAGCGCCCGTCGCCATTTCCCCGATCTTGAAATTGCAGATCATCATCAAGTATTCTTGCGTCCCCACGATCTGGCGATTAGATCCGAACCAGAAGAAACCTTTGCCCCTGCAACTGTCAGCTATGCCTTTAATCTCGGTTGGGAAGGTCAAGCAGAATTAGTATTGTCGGACAACCAAAAGTTGATTGTAAAGTTGGAACGCGATCGCTTTGATCGTCTAGATTTATATCCTAAAAAGGAAATCTATATTAAACCTTTGAAGACAAGAGTATTTTCGGCTGTCGCTTAACTAAATCCAATAGCAAAAATGACTCAGTACAGCACTCTTTCAGAACCACGATTTTGTAGCCCCAGCAAATGCTTCTACCAATCACTAAAAAGCAGGACAGTCAAGCTTTGCTATGTGGAAACCCAGATGTAATGTTTCATGTCTAGCTCGAAAAACCTTGCCTACAATCTACTTATATATACAGTATAAACCGTAGATTATATTTGCATCTTGTCCAAAAGTGTTGTATGGTGTTTAAATACGGTAATTACACTAAGATATCGTAGATTAATTTTTTGGAGGTTCAAACTCGTGAGTTCAAGACAACATCCTTTTAGCAATTCAAAACTTGGGATCAAGGCGATCGCCCTTCTGCTCAATAATTTGTTTAGTAACTTGTTCAGCAATATATTCAGTCATAAATGGGGACGTAAATTTGTCTCGTTTTTCTTGGCAGGTGCATTGATTAGCGTGACTATGGCAGCTTGCACAGCAACTACAGAGACAGCCTCTAACAACGCACCACCAGCCGCAGGTTCTGCCAAAAAGGATGTTGAACTAACTCTTGTTTCCTTTGCTGTCACCAAACAAGCGCACGAAGCCATCATTCCTAAATTTGTGGAAAAGTGGCAAAAAGAACAAAACCAAAAAGTTACTTTTAAACAAAGCTATGGTGGCTCAGGTTCCCAAACTCGTGCTGTTATTGATGGATTAGAAGCCGACATCGTTCACCTCGCCCTCGCTGCGGACACCAGCAAAATTGAAAAAGCAGGATTGATCGATAAAGGATGGGAACAAGAATATCCTAACGACGGAATTGTCTCTAAATCTATTCCAGTTCTCGTGACCCGCGAAGGCAACCCTAAAAATATTAAGGACTGGTCGGATTTAGAAAAGAGTGGCATTAGTTTAATCACCGCCGACCCAAAAACTTCGGGTGTAGCTCGTTGGAACTTCCTAGCGCTATGGAATGCCGCACTCAAGAAAGGCGGTAGTGATGAAAAAGCTCTAGAATCTTTGACTAAGGTATATACAAACGTGCCAATTTTGACCAAGGACGCTAGAGAAGCAACCGATGCCTTCTTTAAGCAAGGTCAAGGCGATGCATTGATCAACTATGAAAACGAGATTATTCTTGCTTCTCAAAAGGGGCAGAAGGTCAACTACGTCATTCCTGATGTTAATTTCTCCATTGATAATCCGATCGCTGTAGTCGATAAAAATGTTGTCAAGCATGGAACCAAAGAAGTAGCCGAAGCTTTTGTGAAATTTCTTTATTCTCCCGAAGCTCAAACTGAATTTGCCAAGGTTGGTTTCCGTCCTGTAGATGAGACTGTGGCAAAAGAAAAACAATTTGCCGAGTTATACCCTAAAGTAAAAGATCTCTCTACCGTTAAAGATCTGGGTGGCTGGGATGCGATCAACAAAAAATTCTTTGCCGATGGTGCGGCTTTTGACCAAATTCAATCCAAAATTAAGCGTTAGAGACTAAATTTAGATTATCCATGAGCAAGGGGCTTAAGCCCCTTGTTTAATATAAGTTTAATACGAGCTTTGTGAAAATTAAAGACAACATGGTAACAACACCTTCCGCTATACCTGACCGAAAGCAAAAATCTAATCCTTGGCTAAAGTTTCTCGGTAAAATCCCTTGGACATGGGTAATTACTTTTACTTACCTTGCCTTCTTGCTGATTTTACCGATCGCCGCCTTACTCACAAAAGCAGCTAGCGAGCCGTTCGAGAGCTTCTGGAAAACAGCGACTAGCCCACTCGCTGTATCGAGTTATGAGATTACCTTCGTTACCGCCTTTGCCGCTGCCGCCGTTAATGGCGTATTTGGAACTTTGATTGCGTGGGTTTTAGTACGTTATGAGTTCTTTGGCAAAAGGTTCCTAGAAGCTGTAGTAGATTTACCCTTTGCTCTGCCTACTGCGGTCGCAGGTTTGACCCTAGCAACGGTCTATAGTGAAAAAGGTTGGCTGGGATCAATGGTTGCCCCGTTCGGCATCAAAATTGCTTTCACTCGGATTGGTGTGTGGATCGCGATGATGTTTATCTCCCTCCCCTTCATCGTGCGGACAGTTCAGCCCGTACTCACCGAGTTAGAGAAGGAAATTGAAGAAGCAGCTTGGTCATTGGGAGCTTCTCAATTACAAACCTTTATGCAGGTAATTCTCCCACCCCTCACACCTGCGATCTTGACAGGGGTTGCCCTCGGCTTTTCTCGCGCTGTTGGTGAATATGGCTCTACGGTAATTATTGCCTCCAATACTCCATTTAAGGATCTGATTACGCCAATTTTGATCTTCCAACGCTTAGAGCAGTATGACTATGTGGGTGCAACCGTAATTGGAACGGTGATGTTAGGCATTTCTTTTGTGAGCTTACTCGCAATTAATTTATTACAAGCATGGAGCAAACGCTATGGCTAATCTCAATTCTTCCGCAATTGATCCTCCAGTCGATCGCCAAAGTAATCGCCCAAGCGATTTACCCGAACCCACAAAAATTGCTAAAAAGAAAAGTTGGGTTCCGACGATTTTAATTGCGATTTCTTTCATTTATTTGGGATTAGTGCTGCTAATTCCTGCGGCAAATGTTTTTGTCACTGCCTTTAGCAAAGGCTTCAGCCCCATATTGGCGGCGGTTCAACGTCCTGACTTCCAAAATGCAATCAAGCTCACCGTCAGCTTAGCGGTAATCGCCTTACCTCTAAATACGATTTTTGGTTTAAGTGCAGCTTGGGCGATCGCCCGTAACAAATTCCCAGGCAAAGCATTCTTACTAAGCATCATCGATTTGCCATTCTCGATTTCGCCCGTAGTTGCGGGTTTAATGATCGTTCTGCTTTATGGCAGATTAGGCTGGTTTGGCTCATGGCTAGAAGCAAATGATATCAAAATCATATTCGCCTTCCCAGGGATGCTTCTCGCTACCATATTTGTGAGTATGCCCTTTATTGCCCGTGAAGTAATTCCTGTCCTTGACGAAATGGGAACAGACCAAGAAGAAGCAGCGCGTACTCTCGGTGCTAGTGACTGGCAAATCTTCTGGAAAGTCGTTGTTCCTAATATCCGTTGGGGACTGCTCTATGGATTAGTTTTAACCAATGCTAGAGCAATGGGTGAATTTGGCGCAGTATCCGTAGTATCAGGGAATATCGCGAATAAGACTCAGAGTTTACCGTTATTTGTTGAAGAAACTTATAAACAGTACGAAACAGAAGTTGCCTATTCTGCTGCTGTGTTGCTTGCATTACTGGCTGTAGTTACACTAGTTCTCAAGGAAATTTTAGAACGTAGAACCCATAACTCTAATGCTCGTGAGTAACTGTTTTTACATGGAACCATCAGTTCTTCTGTGTCAGGCTATACAAAGTAGGGGCGGGTTTAGAAGAAAATTCTCTGCTGAAGCAAGATCTATATGCAAAACCCGCCCCTACTTTAGAAACTTCCACATAACGTCAATAATTAACAATTTAAGGAGTTGCTCTGATGACAATTATTGATAATCGACCACTAATCAAAGATATTCGATTGCGGATTCCCGAAGATCTACATGATGAGCCTGTCATTTCTCAGTTGACTTCCCATTGTGGTGTTACTGTCAACATTATCTCGGCAACTTTAGGAGCTAATGCGGGTAGCGGGTGGTTCCATCTCAGTCTCAAAGGTAATCCCCCGCAAATCCAAACTGCGATCGCCTATCTTAACGATTTAGATATTGAGATTTGGGAAGATCCGAGTGATTCCGACACAGCTTTATAAAAAATAGCGGTACGAGGCAAAACCC
Organism: Pseudanabaena sp. ELA645; assembly: GCA_037129985.1. GTDB lineage: Bacteria > Cyanobacteriota > Cyanobacteriia > Pseudanabaenales > Pseudanabaenaceae > Pseudanabaena. The sequence continues at coordinate 14,133 of JBAXTW010000044.1, forward strand.
CGCACCGCTATTTCTTGAATAGTTTATTTAACTGACGTTATGTGGAAGTCCCTAAAGTAGGGGCGGGTTTTGCACATAGATCTTGCTTCAGTACAGAATTATCAACTAAACCCGCCCCTACTGCACATACTTCCTTCTCACCAAAAGAAGAGAATCTCAATCAACTTTTTTCTTTAAGAATTTCTTGCTCAGCTTTTTAGCTGCATACAAACCACCCAAGACTCCAATGCCTAAATTAGGAGAAAAGTCAAAGGGTACAGGAGTCGCGCGGAGTCGCGCCAACAGCAGTGACAGAAATATCGTCTAAAAAAGAAGCATCTTGGTCGTTGAAACCACTAAATGTTAGGGTTTCAGATGTACTCGACGCTGTGAAATTGGCGGTATAGTTTGGAAATCCAGTAGTCGTAATATTAGTCAAAGTGAGAAATTCAACACCACCTACAGATGCTGTCAATCCGTTGGGAATCTGCCCCTGAGTATTCAAGAAAAAGCTAAGTTGATACTCATTCCCAACTGTAAAACCTGACAGAGTTTGCGATAAAGTAGCAGGCTCACTAGAATTAGAAAAAAAAACAGCAGAAAATGCGCCTAAATTTGGTACTGAAGAAATCGCAAGCGCACCATTTTCAGTCCATCCCGTTAAATTACCAGTTTCAAAGCCACCATTCACCAAATTTATAGCCTGCGCTGGAGTGGCTGCGATCGCCGCGCTGAGAGTAATTAAACTCGCAATTACTGACACTTTAAACATTCTCTATAACCCCACATAAGTATTTTTCTTCATGGATAAATAGCTAGGCAAAAGCCGAAAGAAGTTGATTATCCCGCTTCGCGGGATAATCAACTTCTTTCGGCTTTATATTTGATTTTGCTAATTTATTTATATGTAAATATAATAATCCGCCTAAATATTAATTGTCAATCGGTTTCTTTTTAAGAATTTTTGAGAAATTGTTTAAGAATTAGTTCCTACGGTCAAGAACTCTAAGAGATCCCCCTCAATCCCCCTTAAAAAGGGGGAAGAAGAAAATTCTCTCCTCTTTATTAAGCTACCTTGTACGCACAAGTCATAAAGCCTAGTAAAGTCAACAATTAATCGCCCCCTAGCCCCCAATTCTGGGGGAACAAGAAAATAAAATTCTTTCAAAGTCCCCCAGAATTGGGGGATTTAGGGGGCTTAGAATTAATTAATTGTCTTCTTCCCCCTTTTTAAGGGGGATTGAGGTGGATCTCTTAGTAACTAACGATTTAGAAACAGCGTTAAATTATTATCCTTGGGTGGAACATCACTAAATGCTTCAAAATATTCTCTAGCACCCGCAGGAAAGTTGAGAAAGTGGAATTCCGAATCACCATCCGCAATCTGCGCCCAAAAATATCGAAGATCAGGTACAAGCTTTTCCGCTAGCTCCTGAGAAAGGTTTAGCGGCGGATGTGTTAACAATCTAATCACAAATGGATGTGACCGATCGCCCATCCATTCCCTTGAAAACTTTAATAAATCTCTTTGTTCAGGAATTGACTTGACTCGAAAAGATTCAATCTCTAAGCGATCGCCTGACTCATCAGAAATATAGTTGAGAACGCGATAGGGATGGGGATAGCTGACCAAAGAACCTGTGGTGATGTCATAAAGATCATAGCGATCGCTGTAAGCCACATCCTGTACATGAAGATGCCCTGTAAAAACTAATTTCACATTGGCTTGATGTAAAACCTCACATAGGCGTTCCGTATTGCCTAACATATAGCGTTTTCCCAGCGCATTGCGGGTCTGATCATGCATATGTTCCAATACATTATGGTGAATTGTGACTAAATTCAACTCATAGTCTTGACGTTGCAGAACGGACTGTAACCATTCCAATTGTTCTTCATCAATCCAGCCGATCTGCTCATCTTTTTCATTAAATTGATTAGAGTTCAATCCAATTAAGCGAACATTAGGCAAGATTTCGCATTCATAATAGAGCTTAGTTGGTTCGCTCAGTCCAGACTTGAAGCCAAAATTGGTATAGTGTGGTGTGAACTGGTCAAAGGTTTCCACTCGTGGCACATCATGGTTTCCTGCAATCACATAGACTGGATAGGGGAGTTGAGCCAGCCTTTGGGAAAGCCATTGGTGATTTTCAGGTTCGCCATGTTGCGTGAGATCCCCTGGTAAGAGTAGAAAGTCTAAATCTAGGATAGCAAGCTGTGACAGCACCTCTTCAAATGCGGCGATGCTGTATTCGACTAAATGGAATCGCGCAGGATGTTGCCAAATCGTATGGGGCAAGGCAATGTGTAAATCTGAAGCGATAGCAAATTTAAACTTAAGAGCCACCTAGAACTAAACCAAAATAATTACTTTATCGATTATAGGCGATCGCGGTTTATAACTTAGTCTATAAAATCGGCTAATGCATCTGACAATAGCGTTCTAATAATTTCAGGCGATCGCTTGCTTGTTGATGGCGTTTTTGCCAAGTCGTATGACTGCGAGAGGTTTGGAGCATAGTTAAATCCATGCCAAGCATTTTGAGTTGTTTATCAATTTCTACTTGTAAAGATAAGTTTTGTGGCGTTATTTCCGAATTAGAATTAACAATTTCCACCTGAAATTTTTTTTGGATTTCATGATAAATGCTTAACCAATCTTTAGCGATCGCGGGGGCGGGTTCAGAATGTAAGGCGATCGCCTCCTGTAATGTAGTTAATTGTTTTTGTAAGTCAGCCACTAAAGCTAAATAATTCTCAGACAATTTGTCCACCATTTTGATTTTTTAAAGCGGAAAATGTAGTGGCAATTCATGAATTGCCACTACGGTTTGGGTTCACTAAGGACTACAGATAAACTGCGATCTCGATTTCATCACCTTCATAGAGATTCAAATCAATAAAGTTGCCTTGGACAACTTCGCCATTAATCAACATCTGCTTGACATCACTATGATTAACCACGGTCAAAGAGAGAACCTTGCCGCGAAACTTGCGCTGTGCGGTAAACCCAGACCATGCAGCAGGAATTTTCGGCTCAATGACCATACCTGTAAAAGTAGGCTGAAATCCTAAAATATGATCAAGTCCAATGCGTAGCATCCAAACTGCTGTGCCTGTTAGCCATGAATGGCTTGCCTGACCTTGAGTTTCATGATCGGGACTAGTTACATATTCAGGATAAACATAGGGTTCAGTTTCAAAGCGATCGCATTTTTGATCAGTAGCCTGTGATGAATTAATCGGCATCATACGGCGATAGATTTCCCATCCAAATTCCGTATCACCATTGAGGAGAGAAGCTAGTACAAACCATGAGGAAGCATGATTAAAGACTGCGCCATTCTCTTTCTTCCCTGGGACGCAACGACTAATTAAACCAATCGTGTCATCGATTTCCGTGAAAGATGGTGCAACAATCTGCATTCCAAAAGGTGTAGCTAGATGTTCTCGACTACTAGCCATCGCCTTATCAGCACGATCTTTCGGCGCTAGTTCTGAAATTACCGCCCATGATTGCGCGTTCAAAAAGATTTTGCCCTGAGTCGCTGCCGATACGCCAATCGGTTCGCCATTGTCACGGAAAGCGCGTAAATACCATTCACCATCCCAACAAACATCATTGGTAACTTGGCGCAGATGCTCGTAGAAGTTTTGGAATTTCTCTAGAGATTGGCGATCGCCTTGATGTTCACAAACTGGTAATGATTTATTCAAGACATACCCTAAAAAGAACGCACCCCAAGTGGTTTCGCCTTTACCCTGTGAGCCAACATGGTCGAGGGTGTCATTCCAATCGCCAGTGAAGATTCTGGGCATTCCCCTTTCACCTGTATTAGCGATCGCAAAGTCTAACGCTCTCACCAAATGCTCATAGACTGTGCCAGAACTATCATCATGGTAGGGAACAACTTCTTCTAAAATCGAGAAATCACCAGTTTCCTTGAGATATTCCACAATTCCAAAGGGAATCCAAAGCGGTGTATCGGAATGGTTAGTGCGCTCGCCCGTATTCGTCAGTACAAAATAATTGTGTAAAGTCGAACCATCCTTAAATTGGAAGTTTAGCGCTTTGATTAATCTTTCCCGCACTCGCGCAGGATCGACCATCACCACACCGAGAATGTCCTGAAAGCGATCGCGCATTCCTGTCCCAAACAACAAACCGCCGTGATAATAGCCCGAATTTCGCGCCATATCAAAGGTGACAGCCGCCTGATACTGATTCCAAACATTCAGCATCGCATTAAATGCTGCTTCAGGAGTTTGCACCTGCACACAGGACAAATGCTCATCCCATTTCTGTTTAAGTTGCAGAAATTTACTGTCAACTATCTCTACAATCTCGCCCCCCTTTACAAGGGGGGTAGGGGGGATCTCTTTAGGCGCAATCTCCAACACTACCGCAAAATCAACCGTTCCATTTGTCTCCAACTTAATCTTTGACTGCAAAGCCACAACAGGATCACCAGCCGTAATCTCCGTATTCTTCATCACCCCAGTTTCCACAGCCACAGGATTCGCTTCCGATCGCCATCTCCCAATAAAAGTATCCAGACTACTATCAAAACCAGAGATGGGAAGACTTTGAGAAAAATAAATTTGATACTTCCAATCAATATTGGGTTGTTTAACCGAAACCCCTTTATTCAACACCCAATAGCGGCGCGTGGCGACCAAAGCTTGCAAATCTTGATTAAAATGAATATCTGTAAAATGTTTATCGTTCGGTTGATTAATTTGATCATTGAGAGCATTCCCCATCAACAATTCCAAGAAGGAATAAATCTCCAAATCTCGTGGCTGTCCTGAAAGTTCCGTTAACTTCACGCGCCAAACTTCGGCGTTAGTATCTGTAGGAACGAAGTAGGTAATTTCGCCACGAATTCCATTAATCTCAGTCGTGATTTTTGTATAGCCCTGACCATGTCGACATTCATAAAAGTCATACTCAAGGTCAATCGTCGGAGCCCAACTCAGTGACCAATATGTCCCCGTAGCAGCATCCTTGACCATCACATAGCGCCCAGGGCGATCCCAAGGGAGACAATTGTAACGCATCCGACTGATGCGATTATCGCGTGGTGATTCTAAAAAGCTAAAACCGCCGCCTGTATGGGAAATTAGCCCTGCATATTGGCTATTCCACATATAGTTAAACCAAGGTCGCGGCGTGCGTGGATTTGTAATTACAAATTCGCGATAATCTTCAGTGTAATAGCCGTATTGGTTTGCGATCGCCACGATTTAAAATATTCCTATATTTGATGGATACGATACATTGAATCATAGACTGTATATACATCAATCAGCGATCGCCCCAAAAATAATTTCAAGGCGATCGCCCATAACCCAATCGCCAACACTGAAATTTTAGTCGGGTTACTCGCTTCTCTTCTAAGCAAATAAAGAAATATTGGGGTTGAACATTTACGCCACTATTTCTCAACTTCCCACTAAAATCTCGATCTGCAAATGCTCAATCTTCTTCGCTATAACCGATGAATTATCCCTGCGGTTAGATATTTTTGGTAAATGTTGAAGGTTTAGGGCAAAGGTTGAGTCGAGGGAGGTTATTAAGCCCCGCCTCTCTCAGTTAGATCTAGACGTGCGTATTTCTACGCATCTAGCTCCCGATATTCTTAGCTTACGCTTTTGCTCATGTGATGATAGTCATTTAATCGCATTGCTAAGGCTTCCTAAGATACCAAATGGGTTCTATAAAAGCTCACGTCGAACCCAGCAAAGTTGACGTGGTAGACTACTAGGTATAAGCCGCTTGCCTGATTTCAAACTACTTGCCCTGCAACTGAGCCAAACGAGCCTTGAGAATCTCTTGCTGCTTTAAGGATTCTGCTAATTCTGCACGGGCAGTTTCCACAACTTCAGGTGGTGCTTTTTTGACATAGCCTTCGTTGTTTAAACGTGCTTGCGAAGAAGCGATCGCACCTTCAAGTTTTTTCAATATGCGCTCTAACTTGGCAATCAACTGCCCAATATCCACGACACCAACCAGAGAGACAATCGCCTGTACCGTACCGACAACTCCTGCGATCGCTTCTTCTGTTGCCGATGCATCTACGGAAGCAACAATTGCTAAATCTTCAACTTTGGCTAAATCGAGGATGTAGTTCTTGCCTGCTTCTAACAAAGTGCGTTCGCGATCGCTGTCGGATTGTAAAATCACTTTGACTTTTACACTAGGTTTAATTTCGGCTTCAGCACGAAGATTGCGAATGGTGCGAATTGTGCCAATCAATAACTCAAACTGTTCTTCGAGTTCAGTATTAATATGGGTTGTGTCGATTTCGGGATAGGGTTGAATTGCCAGAACAGGGCGATCGCTTGACGGTTCACTTGTCCCGTAGGTGAGTAATTGCCAAATCTCTTCGGTAACATGAGGCATAAATGGATGTAATAGGCGCAAAATCCCATCTAGAACGAACGCAAGAGTTTGTTGAACAGTTTCGCGGGAGATGTGATCGGCATCTTCCTGTAAGCGAGACTTGACTAATTCAATATACCAATCGCAGAAATCGCCCCAGAAGAATTCATATAGGCTTCTAGTTGCTTCTCCCATGCTATAAGCATCAAGTTGTTCCCGCACTTGTAAGATAGTTTGATAGTAACGTGACAAAATCCAGCGATCGGCAAGTTCCAGATTTTCGATTTGCAAAGTCCCTTTAGAAGCTTTCAAATCACCGAAATTCATCATCACAAATCGCGATGCATTCCAGAGTTTGTTCGCAAAGTTTCTGGCTGTCTCTACGGTTGTAGATTCATCGGTTTTGCGATTGTAATCAAGGCGAATATCTTGCCCTGCGCCCGTCACTTCTTTGACAAGGGAATAGCGCAAGGCATCAACACCATATTTGTTAATTAGAACTAAAGGATCAATGCCATTATTCTTCGATTTTGACATCTTCTGATTATTTTCATCGCGGACTAGTCCATGAATATAGACCGTATGGAAAGGCATCTTGCCAGTAAAATAACCCGCCATCATCGTCATCCGCGCTACCCAGAAGAAGATAATGTCAAAACCTGTAACTAATACGCTGGTGGGATAGAAAGTTTCAAAATCCTGTGTTTGCTCTGGCCAGCCCAAGGTCGAGAATGGCCATAACCCTGAAGAGAACCATGTATCTAGCACATCAGGATCGCGCTCCAATACAACATCGTCACCAAACTTTGCCTTCGCTTGCGTATAGGCTTCTGCTTCAGTTTTTGCCACAAAGATTGTGCCGTCAGGCGCATACCATGCAGGAATCTGATGCCCCCACCACAGTTGGCGGGAAATACACCAGTCCTTCAGGCGAATCAACCAATCACGATACACTTTACCCCAGCGATCGGGAACGAAAGTTGGTGAGTTCTGTTTGTCAAATTGTTCTAAAGCAAAGTCTGATAAGGGCTTAATTTTTACAAACCACTGAATTGATAGTAACGGCTCGACTGGAACCTTGCCACGTTCTGAATAGGGAACACTGTGGGTATAGTCTTCAATTTTTTCCATTAACCCCAGTTCTTCCAATTTCGCAAGTACATTCTTTCGCGCTACAAAACGATCCTGCCCTTGGAATTCACCACCATTCTCATTGATCGAGCCATCTTTATTCAGAATATTGATTAATGGCAAACTATGACGTTTTCCCATCTCAAAGTCGTTGGGATCGTGAGCAGGAGTAATTTTCACACAGCCACTACCAAAGGCTTTATCGACATATTGATCGGCAATAATTGGAATCTCGCGATTCATAATTGGTAGCATAACTGTTTTGCCAATCAAATGCTTGTAGCGATCGTCTTCAGGATTGACAGCCACGGCGGTATCTCCCAACATCGTCTCTGGGCGGGTAGTTGCAACTACTAAATGTCCAGAGACATCCGCCAAAGGATAACGGAAGTGCCAGAGATGACCATTGACCTCTTTACTATCAACTTCAAGATCGGAAACTGCGGATTGCGAGGCAGGACACCAATTAACGAGATATTCGCCGCGATAAATCAAACCTGCTTCGTAGAGTTTCACAAAAGCTTCGGTGACTGAGTTAGATAAACCTTCATCCATCGTGAATCGTTCGCGAGTCCAGTCCGCCGATACACCTAAGCGCCGTAATTGCGAAACAATTGTACCGCCCGATTCAGCTTTCCATTGCCAAGCCCGTTCTAGAAACTTCTCACGCCCAATTTCCTGATTAGTTTTGCCTTCAGCTTTGATTTGTTTGTCGAGAATAGTCTGTACGGCAATACTGGCATGATCTGTGCCTGGGAGCCAGAGAGTATTAAATCCACGCATTCGATGATAACGAATCAGAATATCGATTAAGACTTCTTGAAAGGCATGACCCATGTGTAAACTGCCCGTGACATTGGGCGGCGGGATCATAATGCAGTAGGGTTCTTTATCGCTTTGACTTTCTGCTACAAATACACCACTTTCCTCCCAATATTTTTGCCACTTGGCTTCGGATTCGAGAGGATTATATTGTTTGGGAAGTTCGGTCGTACTCATAGCAGGTTACTTAAAATGGTGAAACTTAATTAAAGTTAATATTTTAGATTATAACGCGCCCTGCATCGATCGCATTTTCGGCAAGTTCACGCACCACAGGAGCCAAGTTTGCATAATGAAATTATCAAACAACTAAACTAATACATTATCAACTAAACTAAGTAATACATTATATTGTCGGGCTAACACACCAATTGGGTGATTAGGCAGAATTTTTCCGCATAACCCTGCTTCATAGAGCATATAGCCAGAAACTTGACTTTCAGCCTATATACTCTATAGTAATATTAGACAGAAATTTTCCGTCTAATACATAGTTATACCTCTATTCTGGGAGAGGCTAAAGGGAGTGAGAAAGTTTGGTTTGAGAGACTTTTGGGATTTTGCGCGAAAAGAAGATTTATGCTATTCCATTTTTGCCATTCCATCCTCGCTCGAACAAGTTTCTCAAGCTGTTATGGAGCATTATGGCCGTAAAGATATTGTTGCGGACGTTCTTTCAGATGAATATGTAGCATCACCTAGCATTCTTTGTGAAGCGATCCCCGTTGTGGCTGTCAAGAATTCTCCTTGGACTCTCATCTATCGATCATTGCACCGAAATGATGGAATGTCGGATGCACAAGGGTTGTCAGCAAGTTTACAGGTTCGTGTGATGCACTTCTTGGGAGAAATGGATTCTGAGTTTATGGCCTATGAGATAATTGAAGATGGTCAAGTTGTTGAGAAAATGCAATTTAATGGTTTGTTAGCTAATTCCCCTTTTACTTTCGATTCTCAGTTACGCACAGCCCCACAATTGGATTGGCTTGATGTAGATGAAGTATACAGGAATCAGCAGGTTTTTCAGGGATTTGTCAATGATTTTTGTCAGGAACAGAAGTTGTACGTTCCTGCTTGCAATAAATATGTACTACCAAGAATGGATTTGAGATACCCTTCTCCATTGCTTTTGCGTGTTCCAGCTTGCTCAAAGGGTAAGATCCAGACAGCAAACTTCGTGGGTGATGTAGTCAGCCTTGAAAAGCGTGATGCTCCAGTATAACAAGTCTAGTGCATCGGTATGTCAAGATTGATTTATAATTACACTATTCCTTGGTGGGAGAGGTAGATTCAGGAAAATGCTATGCTCCAGATCAGATAACAACACTAGGTTTAATATGCCTCTTATCGAACTACTGCCAACCGTTAGTCAACTAACGCATCAAGATAAGCTCAGGCTTATTCACTTTCTTTTGCTTGCAGTAGCTAAAGAGGAAGGATGTAGCCTAGACGCTGCAAGTAATGAGCATCATGAAAATATACTGATGAAGCAACTAGCGGTTACTAACGCGGTTGTTTGGTCGCCTCAAGCAGATCATCAAGCTGTTCAAGCTTTGTCTCAGCTTTTGGTAGCGGCACAGGGAGTATCAAATGCTTGACGGTCATCGCTTTTCATTTACAGAACGGACTGATAGTTCTGGTCGTTCTAGCATCTTGCCATACTTGCCGCTAACCTTGACTAATGGAAAACGATCAATAGAAGTTATGGCTTTATTGGATACGGGTGCTAGCGTGAATGTCCTACCCTATGAAATCGGTTTACAGTTAGGAGCCATCTGGGAAAATCAAACTGTTCAAATTCCTTTAAGTGGAAACCTAGCTCATAGTGAGTCACGAGGGCTAGTTTTAACTGGGACAGTTGCACATTTTTCGCCCGTTTTACTAGCTTTTGCGTGGACTCAAGCAACAGATGTACCAGTAATTTTAGGTCATATGAATTTTTTTGCAGCGTTCAACGTGTGTTTTTATCGCCATGAATTAGCTTTTGAGATTTGCCCACTCCAGAAATAAAGTATTGCTAACCAACCCGCAGCATAACACGGCGGCGGCTCAACTGAGCCGTTATGTGGCTTAGTCTCTTGGTTAGGGCAGCAGTTGAAATGATAATTCATGAATTTCCCTTACATTTGTTTTTTGCGTAAGTCCTCACGTTCAAAAAGTTTCTTGTGTCTTTGTGGGCTTAGTTTCTTCTTGCGCCCTTAACAAAGTTTCAATCTCCTCTGCGGGTAAAGGTTTGTAGAAAAAATAACCTTGAACTTGATTACAACCGAATGTCCTTAATAAATCAACCTGTTCCTTGGTTTCTGCACCTTCAGCTATGACAACTAATTTGAGGCTATGGGATAAGTTGATCAGAGAAGTAACGATCGCTTGATCTTGTTCATTATGGGCAATGTATTCAATGAATGCGCGATCAATTTTGAGCGTGTCTACAGGCAAATTTTTAAGATAACTGAGTGATGAATACCCAGTTCCAAAATCATCAATGGATAACTTGATACCCATCGCTCGAAATTGATGGAGAATCTTGATTTTTTCCTGTACATTATCCATCATAATCCCCTCTGTAATTTCTAGCTCTAAATAATGGGGATCAAAATTTGTTTCTTCCAAGATTTGTTTTAAAGAAGCCAGAAAATCTTTTTGCTGTAGCTGCTTGATGGAAAGATTTACACCAATTTGAATAGGTGATAGCCCCATCTTTTGCCATGCGATCGCTTGCAAGCAGCTATGTTTCAATACCCAATTTCCCATCGCAATAATCAGCCCAGTCTCCTCAGCAAGGGGAATAAATTTGCCTGGAGAAATAGAACCTAAAGTAACATGTTTCCAACGCAGCAAAACTTCCAAACCAACAATTTTATTCGTGATTAGATCAACTTGGGGTTGATAGTATGCTTCTAATTCCTCATTTTCTAATGCTCTTCGCAGATTGTTTTCCATAATGAGCTTCTGGAAACTCTGCTCTTGCATATTAGGAATATAAAACTGGAAGATATTTTGTCCGTTCGCTTTAGCTCGATACATCGCCATGTCAGCATTGCGAATTAGCTCTTCCACATCAGTATTATGATCTGGATAAATACTCACACCGATACAGGTCGTGATATGTAATTCATGACCACCACAGACAAAAGGTAAAGTTAGGGTTTGGATAATACTTTCCGCAACTTGGACAACTGCATCTGTGGATTCAATCTTCTTAGTCACGATCGCAAATTCATCTGAACCCCAACGCACTAATAAATCGTTTTTTTTGATTAAGGCTTTTAGACGATCGCTAACAGCCTTTAGCAATAAGTCACCAATCCCATGACCGAGAGAATCATTAATTAATTTAAACCGATCAATGTCGAGAAATAAAATCGCAAATCTTTGTTGTTTACCCTGTGGTTTTTCAGTGATTGCAAATAAATGATCATGCAAATACTTACGGTTCGGCAAATCTGTAAGATTATCAAAATGAATTTGATAGGAGATAATTTCTTCCGATTGTTTTTGTTTGGTAATATCGGAAATATGCACGCGCACCACGTCATTCCAAGCTTTGAAATGAATAATTTCTTCAAATACTTTGTCATTTATTCGCACTTCGCGGATAAAGAAATCGTTATGTGGAGTAATTAAAGGGCGTAATTGATTTAACAACTCTTGCAGCAAAGGATGATTTAGCTGCATAGTATCGAGATCGGGAAATTGATGTAGCGTCGCAGGATTGAGATATAAAATTTTCCCCGCTAGGCTAAAGTCGATCACTGGCTGTGGGTTAAGCTGTGGAGATGCACTAAACTGCTCGACCATCCTACGCATATTAACCGATAAATCTTGTTTCGCAATTACCTGTAACTTGGAAAAATTGATGGGATGAACTTCGCTGATCCCCTGAGCGCTCGCTATTAGGCTTTTCCCATCATAAAGATTGTCCTTAAGTTTATGCTCTAGCTTGTTTTTTAGCTTGTCTTTGTTGGCATTATCGATCGCATTGATTACCTGATACACCACTCGCGTATCTTTACTAAATAGAATTTCATCTCCTTGACAAAGTATATGGGAGAGCCGCCTTTTCCCATTTATTAAAATGCCATTTGTACTTCTTGTGCCATTTAAATTACCATCGATGACACGAAAAAAAAATGATGAGTTTTGAGGGCTAGCGATCGTCAACAACATCGCATGTTGGCGTGATACGAGATTGGAACGAAGAACAATCGAATTTTCTACTCCCCTTCCTAGTGAGTAGGTCATGTTGTGCAGTAGGAAATTACGAAAGCCCTTGGGATCTTCAACCGTAAGGACGTGATGAAGTGGCTCTTTAGTGACTGGGATGGATGAATCTTCTAGGCTCACCTGCATAGCTTCCTTTTACAACGATCTGTAATCCAACTAATTATCTAATATTTATTTCGCTTTTAGAGCTATTGATTTGACTGTTCAGATTTAATTATGCAACTATATTTAGTCTATACCTTGATCCTATAGATACCTTATCCCAAGTTTCTGCGATGTGGCAATACTCTAAACAATACTTTGGGCAATACTCTTTAATAATTAAATATAAACCCTCAAGAAGTTGATTTGCCCACAAAGTAGGCGAATCAACTTCTTTGGGGTTTACTTAACCTTAGATGAAATATCACTTATGTCTGAGCAAATTTCTGGGAATATAGCCAATCAATGGTCAATAGTTCAACAAACATTTAAAAAAATTTGGGGATATGATGACTTACGCGAATCTCAAAGGGAAATTGTCACGAGTTTACTACAAGGGCGAGATAGCCTCGCAATTATGGCTACAGGCGGAGGGAAATCAATTTGTTTTCAGTTACCAGCGATTCTCAAAGATGGTTTAACCTTGGTGATTTCACCTTTATTAGCCCTGATGGAAGATCAAGTTAGGGATTTAAAATCTCGCAACTTACCCGCAGCTTGTTTGCATAGCAATTTATCGCAAATACAACGCCGTGAAGTATTACGCAATCTCGCCAATACGCGACTACTATACATTTCGCCAGAAACACTTTTAAGTCAACCTGTCTGGGAACAACTAAGCGATCGCCGTTTGAAAATTACAGGGTTAATGCTTGATGAAGCCCATTGTCTGGTGCAGTGGGGGGATTCTTTCCGCCCGAGTTATCGCCGCTTAGGTGCAGTGCGAAAGGCGCTGATGCAAAATAAACCTGATGATCATCCTAGAATTGCGATCGCTGCATTTACAGCTACGGCTGATCTGGAGGCGACGGCGGAATTACAATCTTGTTTGGAGCTAGAAAATCCTGCAATTATAAGGACTAGCCCCTATCGTCCCCATTTAAGTCTCAAGGTGGAAATTGCTTGGACACCCGCAGGGCGCAAATCTCGTACCCTCAAATTTATTCGCGATCACAAAGGGCAGTCAGGCTTAATCTATGTGCGAAGTCGCCGTGATGCGGAAATGTTAGCGGCTTGGCTCCAAGAGAATTCCTTTGCAACTGCGGCGTATCATGCAGGTTTACCACCTCAAGAACGTAATCACATAGAGAAACAATGGCTCACTAATCAATATCCCTTTGTAATTTGCACGTCCGCGTTCGGACTCGGTATCAATAAACCCGACACTCGTTGGGTCTTGCATTTTCATCCGCCTTTGACTCTTTCTGAATACATTCAAGAAATTGGACGAGCAGGACGTGATGATAAACCTGCGGAGGCGTTAATGTTGGTGAGTGAACCAACAGGGTTGTTAGATGATGGCGATCGCCAAAGAATAAATTTTTTCTTGCAACAACAGCAAAAGCTGCAACAGCAAGCCCTGTCAATATTACCGAAACTACCGCGCAAAGGTGAATTTGCTGAAGTGACTAAGCTATATCCTGATGCAGCGATCGCTCTGGGTCTATTACATCGTGCAGGTAATTTGATTTGGCATGACCCTTTTGAATATGAAATTTTAGATCGTAATCCCAACGCTAAACTTAATGGGGATCACAGCGCGATCGCGCAAATGCAAAATTACATAAGGGTAAAGGGCGATCGCTGGACATTTTTACTCAATACCTTTGGTTTTGACAAATAAGCGAAAGTGGCTGCTAAGATTTAAGTATTGACTTAATTTTTCTTAACAACAGGGAAATATACGTGTCATCTACGACTATTCATCGGATTAATCTCGAAAACCCGCTTACCGATACATCTTCAAACACGCAAACTGAGCTTCCGTTTACTTTTCAAGATGTCAAAGCCGCGATTCCTGCGGAATGTTTTGCTCCTAACGTATGGCGATCCCTCGCCTATTTTTTTGCCGATACCGCGATTATCGTCGGACTATATGCCGCCGCCGTTTATATCGATGCATGGTGGTTTTATCCGATTTTCTGGCTTGCCACAGGGACAATGTTTTGGGCTTTCTTTGTGGTTGGACATGACTGCGGACATGGCTCCTTCTCGCGCAGCAAATGGCTAAACAATTTGGTCGGACATCTCACCCATATCCCGATCCTTGTGCCATATCATGGCTGGCGGATCAGTCATCGCACCCATCACCAAAATACGGGCAATATTGATACCGATGAGAGTTGGTATCCCGTCACCGAAACTCAGTATAAAGAAATGGATTGGCTGGGGAAATTCATTCGCTTTGATGCGCTATTGTTTGCCTATCCCCTTTATTTATTTAAGCGATCGCCAGCGCGGATAACTGCATCACATTTCGTACCAAACAACGATTTGTTTCGCGAATCAGAAACCGCCGACATCATTACCAGCACCACACTTTGGACGGCGATGGTAGGATTTTTAACTTGGTTGGGATTCACCTACGGATTCCTATTCCTATTTAAGTTTTATATTGTTCCTTACCTTATCTTTGTAGTGTGGCTTGATCTTGTCACCTATCTCCACCATACCGAAGCCGATATTCCTTGGTATCGCGGGAAAGATTGGTATTTCTTGAAAGGAGCGCTTTCAACGATTGATCGTGACTACGGTATTTTTAATGATATTCATCACAATATCGGTACTCATGTCGCCCATCACATTTTTATCGGTATACCTCACTATCACCTCAAAACTGCGACTGAAGCAATCAAACCAGTTTTAGGTAAATATTACCGAGTTTCTAATGTACCGATTTGGAAAGCTTTCTTTACCTCTCAAAAAGAATGTATTTTTGTCCCTGACTCAGGTACTGGAGTTTATTATCAGGTTGTAGAAACTAAATAGATACTAGCATTCCTAAAAAAATCGCTCGCTATGCGGGCGATTTTTCTTTTGTCTATATACTTCACATTTTCGGGATTCATCCTTATAATATATGTAGGGTGCAGTAGGTACGATTACTGTCTTACCTTTAAGAAAACATTTAAGAATCACTTTCTAAGGGTAAAAACTCAAAGAGATCACCCACAAACCCTAATCGGTTATCGAAATCTATAAAAACATCCTTATTAGAGGCAATCTAAATACTATGGCTACTGAAACTATTACTCGTCCCACGACCATACGCAAAATTGCACCAAGATATCGAGTTCTATTACATAACGATGACTTTAACTCTATGGAATATGTGGTTCAAACCTTAATGGAGGTTGTTGGACTTACTCAACCTCAATCCGTAGATATCATGATGGCTGCACATGCCGATGGATGTGCGCTAGTGATTACTTGTGTACAAGAACATGCTGAATTTTATTGTGAAGGACTGCAAAGTAAAGGTTTAAGTAGTACGATTGAGCCAGAAGATTAAATAGGACTTACGCAAAAGAATGTAGGGGCAATTCATGAATTGCCCCTACATTAGAATCACGATTTCAAGTCTATTTGCGTAAATCCTATTAAATTCAAAAAAAGTCAAAAAAGGATTAAGGCTATAGTTCATAAAGCCTTAATCCTTTGAAATTAAGAGCTTTTACTATGGATATTGATCGCCAGCCCAATCCCCAATTAAGCAATCCAGAAATATCTGAAGAAAAATATCAAACCTTGATTGCTAACCTTTCAGGGATTGTCTATCGTTGCGATCGCGATCGCACTATGGAATTTTTAGGAGGATCTGTTCTAGAACTAACGGGGTTTCAGCCGCAAGAATTTATTGGCAATCAGAATCGTAGTTGGATAAGCATTATCTATCCTGAAGACCGCGAAATAGTGGAGCGGGTTGTTACTGAAAGCTTAATTTGTAGACAGCCCTATAGTTTAGAATATCGGATTATTGATGCTCAAGGAGCAATTCATTGGTTTTGTGACAAAGGACGAGGCGTATTTACTGAAGATAATCAATTACTCTGGTTAGATGGTGCGATTTTTGATATTAGCGATCGCAAACAGGTTGAGATAGAACTTTTAGAGCGGTTACATTTATCAATTCTCTTAGCTGAAATTGGTTCTGCTTCTATTTACACTGGCACTTTAGAGGAATTGATTCAATCTTCTGTCGAATCTCTATGGCGACATTTGCCCGTACATTTTGCTCATATTTGGACAATTAATACTTTGGGAAATGGTTTAGATTCCCAAGCTTCGGCAGGGCAATTTAATAGGGCAGATAGCGATCGCCTAGTTAATTTGATTGGAAAAGACAAAATTCTATTTATTGCTCAGGGCATGTTTCAATCCCTTGTAACTGACCAAATTCTGGCAAGTTTAACGAGATCTGATCAATTATGGCTAGAGAGTAAAGGGATTATGGCTATTGAGGGATATCCTCTGATGGTCAAAGAGCGCGTGATTGGGGTAATGTTCTTGGCATCTCAGACTCATTTAGATACTGATATTCAATTAATAGACAATATATGTAACGCGATCGCCCTAGCGATCGACCGTAAACAATCAGAAGAAAAACTTAAACAATCAACCGAAATGGCTGAGTCAGCCAATAAAGCTAGAAGTTTATTTTTAGCAAATATGAGTCATGAACTTCGCACTCCCCTCAACTCCATTCTCGGATTTACGCAGTTGATTTTGCGAGATATGTTACTTCAAGATAGTCATCGCTCCTATCTTAAAATCATCCATAACAGTGGTGAACATTTATTGGGATTGATCAACGATGTTTTAGATATGAGCAAAATTGAATCTGGTCGAATTTCTTTTAATGCTAATGATTTTGATCTTTATCGATTTCTCGACAATCTCGAAAAAATGTTTTACCTAAAAGCTAATACTCAAGCTTTGCAATTAATATTTAAGCGATCGCCTAAAGTCCCGCAATGGATAAACACCGATGAACCCAAGTTGCGCCAAATTTTAATTAATTTATTAAGTAACGCGATTAAATTCACTAGCCAAGGCTCCGTGGTTTTATCTGTAGAAGTAGACCCAGAATTGGATGGGGGGGCAACGCCCCCCCATCCAATTGCAGTTAATCATGATTTGCCAAATATGCAAACAGCATCGCACATTAACTTGCGATTCGTTGTAGAAGATACTGGCGAAGGGATACCAGACCACGAATTGGAAAAGATTTTTGAAGCATTTGAGCAAACTGAACTCGGACGAAAAGCCTCAGAAGGAACGGGGTTAGGCTTATCTATTAGCTCTAAGTTTGCCCAACTAATGGGAGGTGGAATTACAGTTAGCAGTATCCTTGGTAAAGGAAGTGTTTTTGAGGTTAATCTTCCTGTAAATAGACCAAATGTAATATTTAGCAACTCATTTAGTATCTCTCAAAACAAGCAAATTATCGGCTTAGCGCCAAATCAGCCACAATTTCGCATTCTCGTTGTAGAAGATCGTTGGGAAAGTCGGCATTTACTAGTCAAGTTATTGGAGTCTATCGGGTTTCAAATTAGAGAAGCAGAAAATGGCGCGGAGGCGATCGCAATTTGGGAAGAGTGGCAGCCCCATTTGATCTGGATGGATATGCGAATGCCTGTAATGGATGGATATGAGGCAACTCGCCAAATCAAAACCACTTTAAAAGGACAAGCCACAGTAATTATCGCCTTGACGGCTAGCGCTTTAGAAGAAGAGAAGACGATCATCCTATCTGCGGGTTGTGATGATTTTGTGCGTAAGCCATTTCGTGAGGCTCTTATATTTGATAAATTGGCCGAATATCTGGGGGTTATTTATCTATATGACTCTGGAATCCATAATAATCATGATATTGATGAGAAACAGATCGATTTGAGTATCTTGGAAAGCAATCTTAAGGTATGTTTACTAGAAAGACCTCTTGATTGGACGGCTCAACTGCATCAGGCGGCTATGTTGGCAGATAATGACCTAATTTTTGAACTTATTAAAGATATTCCAGCCAGTAATATTGTTTTATCTCAGTCATTAATCAGTCTTATGGACAACTTTTGCTACAATCAGATCATGAATATTACCAACCAAGCTCTCGAAAAAAGCAGAAATCTTAATAAGTAATAGCTAACTAATGACTAGAGAACTAAATGGTGAGGCTCTTCTGGGTTTGAGGGGATTAATGTATAATGAGTTACGAATATAGCTGGT
>JBAXTW010000045.1:0-32410 GCA_037129985.1 Pseudanabaena sp. ELA645
CGGTTCAAAACTGAGATTTGAAGATGACATAACGGCAGTCGGCTTTGTGGAATCCGCTCCCGAAAAAGGCATTGAAACCTTGGGGATTGCGCGATCGCGAATCACATCAAATATCACGGCTGCGCCAATCCCACCAAAAAAGAACAGGAAATCTCTGCGTTTAATAGTCATATTTTTTGCGATTTTCTCTTGACCTTAACTTAACTTTAGCCTCTTCAGTTTAAGACAAGGTAAACTTATGATAGTCATGGCATTGCAACATTTATGATAATTTTAAACTTTGTATCTAAACCATTGAAAAAGCTTGCTTCTGAGATTTATATTGCCATATCCGCGATCGCCTCCAACTCAATCTCAATAACCCGCGATCGCTATAATTTTGCTAAATCTCGTATTCAATCATAGTGAGAATAGCAATCGTTACCCGCGATCGCTATTCACCAGAGGTAAACGACGGATACGAATACGGTTTATTTCAACTGTGATAGCTGAACCTTGTTCTAGTTCATCCCTACATTCGTTAATTACAGTCAGTAATAAATCTGTTAATTGCTTAGCACGCAACCTTTCAATACGAATACGAATAACTGACGGAGAATTGGCTTCATCAAGTGCTAACAAAGCGTGAAAATCGGCATCAAGGGTAACGACTACATAGTTCTCTTCTTTTGCTCTTTGGATAATTTCTGCATCTTCGGCTTGGGAGAATCCAATGTCAGCAACATGGATCGCATGAATACCCGTAGCACATAATAACGCTGCCGCAGATCGGGGCAATCCTTGATCAAGCAACAGCTTCATATCGATTTGGTAGTTCAATAATGCGATCATCAAGATAAGAAGACACAAAAATTAGAGCTTGTTGAATATCTGCATCTTCTATCTCTGGAAATTCTTGATGTAGTTCGTCTCGATTAGGATAAGTCGCCAGTAACTCAATTACCCGTCTTACTGTAAGACGAAGATTACGGATACATGGCTGTCCGTTCATTTGCTTAGGATTGCTTGTAATACGATCTAATCTCATGGAGATGTAGTCCAAACTCTTTAATCGTAAATATTATAGTCTATAAGCTTTGCGCGATCGCCCCCAACTCAATCTCAACAACCCGCGATCGCCTAAAACACAATCCATCAAAAAGCGATCGCCTCAATCAAAAACAATCAAAAAGCGATCTCGTTGATCAATTAATTATTTTGATCACTTGTATATTTGCAGAGTTATTTAATCACCCTCATTAGCTTTCAACAATTGAGATACTCCATAATATGGCTCTCCTTCAAAATGCAAACACTCTAACTTTTTCAGAAGCAAATCTTTTAAATTTAAGTTATTATGCTCCACAAGAATACAACGCAAATCATAGCCTTCCATTAAAATGATAGATTTATCGTGATTCTGCTTTAATAATGGACATACATGCTTCGACCATCCGTTAATTGATAAAAATAGTCCTAACGTCTGTTTGCCAGAGCGACTTATTTTACCGTAAAGACTATCAAGTTGTCTTATATCTGTTAGCTTTTCAGTCCATTTACATTCAACTAAGAAGTAAGAACCTTCGAGTTTAAACGCGCCATCTATTTGTTCTCCGCCTTCATTTCTCCTGAAGCTCTTTTTAGCTGTAATCCCATAGAAAGAAAAGATTTTTTCGAGTAAATCTTCAAGTAAAACACCTCGTTTTTTCTTGTCTTCTGAATCTGTTAAACTTGCAAAGGAATCAAATTTCAACAAAAGCTCTGATTGACGCAAAGATGATTTCTCTTTCGCAGGAAAATTTTCATTAACCTTTCCTGAAGTAATTCCTGTTAATCTTTCTACTATATTCTTACATTCATTGAACAAGTTATGTTCTTCAGGTCTAATGCCATGCTTATCTATTAAACGTTTTACTCTCCAGAATTCTAGTAAACTTTCTAGTAGACGACCTACTATTTGATTAGACTCTTCTTTCCAAAATGCTCTTAATCGATTTGCTTTTGAACCACTTTGAAAATAATATTTATCATCATATATGTCAATATTTGAATTTTCTAAGATAAATTCTTGAAACGTTTTGTTTGAAAAGTCAAGAACATAACCACCACCCATGTCGAGCAGTGTTTCTAGCTTAAGTTTTTCAATACTTGTTAAATCCGACATTTTATATTTAATCTAAAATTACAAAATAATTGACCAATCTTCATTAGCAAAAGGGGAAATAATCTATTTATACTTGTCGCCCAAAGCCAACATTGCGTCTAACTGAGAATCCATTAACAGACATTGCTCCAAATGCTCAATATCCAAATCAGGCAAACATAAACTCTGGAAACTCTTCACATAATCTCCAGACTGCAAGCAAAAAATACTAATCTTCCCTTCTTCCCAAAACCAAACTTCAGGAACCTCTAGCAGTTGATATTTCCTAAGCTTAGCGACATTACCACTCGTCACCGCCACCTCAATACACAAATCCGAAATCTCTTTCTCCGTATCAAAGTTATAGGACAAATCTGCCTGAAATTTGGTACGCCCTTGCAAAGACTGAGTATAAGCGCCAGTAGAAACAAACCGAATGCGCTTGAGGGTGAAATATGAAATTAACAACGCACCAAGCAAAGTACAGATCTTTTCATGCAGTCGTCCAATACCCACAATTTCTAAAACTCCCTCACAATAAATCAGGCGCACACCATCAATATCCGCAAAAGCAGACTCTAACGCTTGGAACTGCTCCCACGTTACAAACTGCCTAACCAGATGTTCATTATCAGACTTAGCTAAAGCTTGGATCATGGCTTGGAGACTCACCGCTTAATATGATGATTTTAGCTTAAATTTTTAGATCTTGATGTTTTTTCCATCATCAAAAGAATCAAGCCTATTTGAATTTTTACACTATAGTATCCATAGATAAATACTGATGATTAAGGCTATTTTCATTTAGACGGTTCTTTGCAATAATCATAGATAATTAATTATGGTTTTTAGTAAATAAATAGAGTCTATATGATAAACAACTGGCTGGACTCGATCTGGCTGATACCCTGCTATTCACTGATAGGCGCAATGCTATCGATCGCTTGGTTCCCCGCAGTCACCCGCAAAACGGGACCAAGACCAGCAGGCTACGTCAATATTTTCATGACCTTCTGCTCGTTGGTACATGCGATCAGCGCTTTGACTGTAGCTTGGGGCCAGCCAGCAAAATTATTATCTTTTCCTTGGCTAACTGTGGGAGGACTGGAATTTTCCCTCGACCTACAGATTTCTGATGTGACAATTGGGGCGATCGTCCTAATTGTCGGCATTAATCTCCTTGCACAGATCTATGCAGTTGGCTACATGGAAATGGACTGGGGCTGGGGACGCTTTTACGCATTACTCGCACTTTTTGAAGCAGGTATGTGTTCTTTAGTTCTCTGTGACTCTCTATTTTTTAGCTATGTAATTCTGGAAGTTCTAACTTTAGGAACTTATTTATTAGTTGGTATCTGGTACAACCAATCATTGGTGGTGACAGGAGCGCGAGATGCTTTTTTAACTAAGCGGGTTGGCGACTTGTTTTTGCTAGTTGGTGTTGTCGGCTTACTGCCACTGACTGGGAGTTGGAACTTTACCGAGATTGCCGAATGGGCGCAAACAACTGATGTAAATCCAACCGTAATTACCCTTGTCACCTTGGCTTTGATGGTCGGTCCAATGGGTAAATGCGCTCAGTTTCCTCTCCACCTTTGGCTTGATGAAGCAATGGAAGGACCTCTCCCTAGTACAGTTCTGCGGAATTCTGTGGTTGTGGCAACAGGTGCTTGGGTCTTGGTGAAATTGGAGCCTCTGATGGCTTTATCGTCAATTACACAACAGGTGATGATCGCCGTTGGTGCAGCTACAGCTTTAGGTGCGTGCTTAATTTCCATTGGTCAAATTGATGTCAAGCGATCGCTGTCTTATTTGACTAGTGCGTTTATGGGCATAATCTTTATCTCTGTCGGAGTTGGTGAAACTCATAGCGCCTATATTTTGATGCTTTCTCACGCTTTAGCGATCGCGCTATTACTGATGTCCGTGGGTAGCATTATTTCTAACGTAATTAGCCAAGACTTGACTCAAATGGGTGGATTATGGAGCCGCCGCCCGATTTCGGGATTGTGCTTTTTAGTTGGCGCGATCGGCTTGATGGCTTTCCCTCCCTTTGGTGGATTTTGGGCGATGGTGGATTTGATCTCTCATCTTTGGGAAAAGAATCCTGCCTTAGCCGAGTTATTGCTGTTGATTAATGGATTAATGGCTTTCAGCTTAATCAGAGTGTTTGGTTTGATTTGGGGTGGTAAACCCAAGCAAATGACCGAGCGATCGGTGGAACCACTCTGGCTAATTGTGCTACCGATGACCATTCTTGCGGGTGTTGTCCTCCATGTTCCCCAGATGCTGACCGCATGGGGCGTGATTACGGATTGGTCATTGGTATATAGCTCGGATGCCCTGCTTTTGTCAGGTTCTAGTGTCGCGGGGCTAGTTATTGGTGGATATCTTTATCTCAATCAACAGGTGGCTAAACCGATTCAGCTTCCTTCGGTCAACTTGCAAAACTTCTTTGCCAATGACTTTTATACTCCAAAACTCTACAAACTAACGATTGTCGGTTTAGTGGATGTGGTGTCTCATGCGCTGTCTTGGTTCGATCGCTTCTTTGTTGATGGTGTTGGCAATTTATTTGGTTTGGCGACTCTATTTAGTGGTCAAAACCTGCGCTACAGCACCTTTGGGCAGTTTCAACTCTATGCGCTGACAATTATGGTTGGCATCGGTATTTTACTTTTACTGCTATTCAATCGAGTCGTAATTTAGAAAGAGATCCCCCTCAATCCCCCTTAAAAAGGGGGAAGAAGAAATTAAATTCTCCCCCCTTTTTAAGGGGGGCTGGGGGGGATCTAGACAATTCCTAGCCAAAACTAATTTGAAATAAAAATTATGCCACATATACCTAATATACTAAGCGCCTTAATTTGGCTCCCCGTAATCGGTGCTTTAGCGATCGCCATCCTCCCACAAACTCAATCTAAGAAAGGCACAGCGATAATTGCTAGCGTGATCTTGCTTTTAGATTGCATACTTCTCAAACAATTTGACATCACGATCCCAACTTTCCAACTATCCGAAAATCTACCTTGGCTAGAAAATCTTGGACTAAACTACAGTCTTGGAGTTGATGGACTATCATTACCTCTAGTTGTGCTTAATGGTTTCCTGACTTGGTTGATTGTCTGCTTTTGCGATCGCCAAATCAAAGAACGTCAGCAACTTTTCTATATATTGATGCTGCTGATTCATGCAGGTGTAAGCGGTGCAATTCTCTCGACTAACACTCTCCTGTTCGTCCTGTTTTATGAAATAGAACTAATTCCCCTCTATCTCGTTATTGCGGTTTGGGGAGGCGTGCAACGCGGTTATGCAGCGACAAAATTTTTGATTTTTACAGCTATTTCAGGAATTCTGATTTTAGCAGGATTCCTTGCTCTAGGTTGGCTGTCCGCAAATCCTACGCCGATCTTTGACTATGCAACATTACAAACGCTCTCCTTACCTTTAGAAGTTCAAGTCACACTTCTAATCATCTTGCTATTAGGATTTGCGATCAAGTCTCCATTTGTGCCATTTCATACTTGGCTACCCGATACCTATGTAGAATCCACAACACCCACAGTGATGATATTGGGTGGCATTGTCGCTAAGTTGGGAACCTATGGTCTGTTTCGCTTTTGTGTTGGTTTATTCCCCGATGCTTGGGCGTTGCTATCCCCTTATATAGCGGTTTGGGCTGGTTTAGGTATTCTCTACGGAGCATTAGTGGCGATCGCGCAAAGGGATATCAAACGTATGGTCGCCTATAGCTCGATCGGTCACATGAGCTATATCCTCTTAGCGGCGGCGGCGGCAACTCCTCTGAGCATGGTGGGCGGCATCATTCAAATGGTTAGCCATAGTATTATCCTTGCACTATTGTTCTATCTAGTCGGCGTAATCGAAGAAAAAGTCGGTACAAGAGATTTGGATGTTCTGAATGGATTGTTAAACCCATTACGCGGATTACCCTCCACTAGTGCCTTACTAATTTTAGGCGGCATGGCTAGCGCTGGTATTCCTGGATTGATCGGATTCATTTCTGAATTTCTCATTTTCCAAGGTTGTTTTGCCAAGTTCCCAATTCCCACAATCCTCTCGATTATTGGGACTGGACTGACTGCGGTTTATTTCGTGATTCTGCTAAATCGGACTTGTTTTGGAAAATTGGATAATGCAACGGCTTACTATCCTAAAGTATCGGGACTAGAACAATTGCCAGCATTAATCCTAACTTTGCTAATCGTCATTCTCGGTGTTCAACCATCTTGGTTAGTGCGTTGGAGTGAGGCAAGTGCGGTGTTAATTGGCGATCGCGTTCCTGTTGTGGCTATCTCTGACCAACCGCTAAAATCTCTAACCTATGAGAAAATATCCTTAGCGTTTACCAAAGATGTTAAATGATCGCCCTCACCACCGATTACCTTTCCTTGGAAGATTATTTGCAATGGGAAGAACAACAGGAAGAAAAGCATGAATATGTAAATGGAATGATCTATGCAATGGCGGGAGCTAGTGAATCCCATGTTGGGATTACCGCTAATCTAACGTCAATTATTCTCGCGCATCTCAAAGGAAGCAAATGCAAAGTTCTTTCTTCGGATATGAGAGTTAACATTGCGGCTAAGAATATCTATTACTATCCCGATATTCTCGTGACCTGTGATGATCGCGATCGCTTAACCAAAAACTCTAAATCTTACCCTTGCCTGATTATTGAGGTGTTATCTAATTCTACGGAAGCCAAAGATCGTGGTGTGAAATTTGCTAATTATCAAACCATTGAATCTTTACAAGAATATGTACTCATCAATCAACAAGAGCAAAGGATAGAAGTTTTTCGCCGTAGTGATCGCAAATTTTGGATATTACAAACCTACACCGCAGGAGAAGATGTCGAACTAAAAACTATTAATCTCACCATTCCTATTAGCTCTATTTACGAAGATATTGAATTTGATATTAAATCTGAAGATGAGGTATAAACCATGACTACTACGCTAACCGAACCAACTACCAAACTACCACCATCCACCCATCCCTATGCCGATATCATCCATCGCCTAGAGGCTGGCGGCTCGATGTTGCCTGATACTCCAGAAAATCTCATGCAAATAATCGGACTGTATAAGGCTTACGCCGTGCCGATGGATTTTTACTGGCGGGATTTGCTATATATTGCCGAACAAGTTTTTCTAGAGCCAATTCCTGCTTTCAAATACTTTTTACCAAAAGAATATCTGGATTTGCATAACCACTATGCAGGTGATGATGCCGATCTGCGGTTTTGGCGCGGTCAAGCAACAGCGCATCCAGAGTTATTGGAATTTATGGAAAAAGGCGAGCTAAAAAGTAAACTCCCAAAAATCTTCCATCATCTCTACCACGATCGCATCAACATGGAATTCGCGGAAGAATGTATGCGAGCCATGCTCTGGCATCGTGGCATGGGCGGTGAGCTAGAGCCTTATATGGACTCTGAGGAATATCGTCAAAACTGCGATCGCGCCATTCGTGCATTTTTCAAAAACAATCCAATCATGTTGGGACTATATAAACTTTTCCCTGAGATGTTTATGGAGCAGTGCCGCCAGTCAACGATGACTTCGGTATTAGGACTATTCTGGGAAATCATGGCTCCCGTCTTCTTTGAAATGTCCGATATTTATGATGAAGGCGGATTTAAAGGCGTTCCCGATGCGATGGATTTTCTCGTCAATGGCATCTTTGCGATCGCGGGTCGTCCTATCTATCACCGCGTTAACATCGGCGGCGAATGGATTGATATTGTCCCTAAATCCAAGGGATTCACTTGGCTCTATGAAGCTGCTTTCCCTTATGTCGAGGCAGTCTTTTATCGTACTTCGCCATTCCGAGGCACGAAGTCTTACAACGCGCAAGCTCACGAAATTCCTAGCGATCAGAGTGATTTCCACTTCGGGATTTTATATGCTGACAAGTTCCCTGTCGGTTCCGCAGGGATTCCACCTACGCTCTTGCATCAGGATATGTACCACTTCCTACCCCAATATCTAGTGGACTATTACAAACAATTTTGTCGCGGTGAAGATGACATGTTGATTCAGTTAGCTGTCAGTTTTCAGCGATCGATGTATAACGTTACTTCAGCAGTAATCCAAGCAGGAAGAGCCGCTTTGCTCTATCCCTTAGATGATCCTAACCCTAAGCATCTTTTGACAAATCGCCATTATTTTGAAGGGCAACTGAATCGATTCTGTAATCCTAAATATGGAATGGATAAAGCCGCCAGAATTGGCATGATTCAAGATCAAAATTATCGTTAAGTAATTAAGATCCCCGACTTTTTTTGTGAATTTACAAATTGTCTTTGCTTGCCTAGAAAAAGTCGGGGATCTAGACATTTACAGATTTATTTTGCTGACCTATTTATCTGCTCTATATATTAGGAATTAAATATGACCACAATTGTTGATATCGCTGTTAATAATGAAGGATTTTCTACCCTTGTCACCGCCGTAACGGTCGCCAGTTTAGTAGAAGCATTACAAAGCCCAGGACCATTTACCGTCTTTGCTCCCAATGACGCTGCCTTCGCGAAACTTCCTGATGGGACAATCACTACCCTAGTTCAAAACATTCCCCAACTCTCCCGTATTCTCACCTATCATGTGGTTGCAGGAAAATACAAAAGAGAAGATCTCATCGGCGTGAAATCACTTATTTCTTTGGAAGGTTCTCAAATTGATTTAGATATCACTGATGATAGCTTTGAGGCTAATAATGCCACAGTGATCGCTGCTGATATCGAGGCTGACAATGGAGTTATTCATGTCATCGACACAGTAATGCTGATGCGTCCCCATTGGGCTTATGGGCTTTTGGAATCTGGAAGAGTCGGTGTAGTGTGAGAGCGCAAAGCGCTGGCTTAAAACCCAAGAAAATTTTTAAAAGGCTTGCGAAGCAAGCCTTTTAAAAATTTTTTGTATCTCTTAAAGATTCAATAAGCTGTATGCTGTGAGCATGGACTCAGAAACTGATGACATTAGTTGATCACATTTTATGGCTCTCAAAATCGGTAGGATTGAAATTGGTCTGCGCTTGCTACTATCCTTTACCGCGATCGCGATCGCCTATGGATACCTTGGCAGTTACCTCAGCGTATTATTTAAGGCGGATAATTATCCGATCGCCAGTTTATGCCTGATTCTGGCGATCGCTGGCGTGTTTGCTATACCCCAAAGCGTGGGCGGACTATTAGCGTCGATCGCCGCGATCGTCATTGTTTGTTGGCAAGCTAGTCTTACTAGTGGTTTGATTACGTTCGGGGTTTGTTTATTTCTCTATTGGCTAGGGTTTCAAGATGTTCGCTACAATGCTGCACCTGACAAAAAGCTATCGATCATTGAAATTTTCGCCACAGTAGTTACGATCGCCTTGAGTGCAGCAGTCTCGGTTTCCCTATTTCAGATCCCGATTCAATGGTTAGCAAGTTTAGCGATCGGTGTATTCGCTGCGGCTATTACCCTGATTGGCAAGCAAATCAAGTATCTTGAATTACCTCTAGGAACAAATTTCGTGATAATGGGAATTCTTTCAGGACTTAGCTTGATAATTGGCTTCGCCCTCAAAGCTATTTTTTTCTCACCTATTATTCTCGATTCTTTTTAGGATTTATTACAGCGCTGTGCGCTTTGTTAAACTCCAAATAATTTTTAAAAAAGTGGCTTAAGTCAACCTTTCTTTACAAAACCTAAGCGTTAGGTTATCATTAAAATTATTAATCCGCAACCCTTAGAATAACCTTAAAAAGATGAAATTAGGACTCTTTTATTGTGAAAGTTCTTGCAGACACCAGCCAAAACTTATACTTATATATCCATACGGACGATCATAATCCTGCTCACGTTCATGTGTTTAAAGGAAGAAAGAATGATGGCAATAGACAGAATGTCAAAATAAACATTGGCAATGAGAATGAGCCGCCGTCGATAGTAAAAGCCGATTCAGATATGCGAAGTGATGATATCAAAGCGGCTTGGCGATTAGTTGCTGACAATCAAGAAATTTTATTAAACAAATGGCACGAAATACATGGCGTTCAAAAACTGGAACAATCTAATCAGCGAGGAAGAGCTAGACGCTCAAATCGTAAGCGCTAAAGCCGCTGCACAAGAAGCAAATGCCATAGAGCCAAGAGCCGAATCAATTAGATTCGATAGGGCTTCTAGTCTAATCGTAATTTCTTTAAAGAACGGAGCTTTTTTCAGCTTTCCACCGACTTTGGTGCAAGGATTGGGAGAAGCCTCTCCCGAAGATCTTGATGATGTATGGCTTGACGCATCAGGTAGCAGTGTTCACTGGGAGCGTTTAGACGCAGACTTTAATATAGCTGGACTAGTTGCAAGTATCTTCGGTACAAAGGTTTGGATGTCACAATTAGGACGTAAAGGTGGGCAGACTACCTCTGCTACCAAGGCTGAAACATCTCGCATCAATGGCAAAAAAGGTGGTCGTCCCAAAAAGATATTACAAGTGAACCGATAAAATCATTTGCGATCGTCACTTTTCTCTGGGTTGTATTACTTAACACATAAATTATTGAGGCGATCAACGATGTCGCTTTCTTTCCCAGCCGCAGTAGTCAATTCAAGCTTGGCTTTATCTACGGCATTCTTATCTTTAGATTCGGATGCCTTAGCTTGAGACTTTAGAGCCTGAGATACATCACCATACATACCTAATAATTCAGCTTGCAATTCCTTGAGTTTCGAGTCTTGGACGGCGATCGCCTGTGCTTCGGTGCGAATTTGATCAATATTTTGTGCGAGTGGGACAAGCCCCGCAATATCCTTAGGCATTGCTAGTGCTTTACTTTTATTGGCGATAGTAACAAACTTGTTACATTGAGAAACTCGGTTTTCACCACAACCATAAAGTAACACTCCAAAAGCTAGAGCCGTGACACTAAGAGCCACATAACGATTTCGAGGATTAGGGAAAGAATTGGAGACGTACTTTTGAGATTGCATTATGTTAAGTGCTGATAGTCCAAACTTGGTGTTCTCGTGTCTAAAAATTCTAAAATGTTTTAGTTAATTAAGTTTGCAAAAATCAAGAGATTTTAAATATGTCTGACAATCTCACCAGCGATCAACCTGACAATCGTAGAAGTCGAGCTATTACCGAAGGTGTGCAGCGATCGCCAAATCGCGCTATGTTACGCGCCGTTGGTTTCCAAGATGCAGATTTTACGAAACCAATTGTTGGTGTCGCCAGCGCTCATAGTACGATCACCCCTTGTAATATGGGGATCGCGCCTTTAGCGATCCGTGCTGAAGCAGGAATTCGCGCCGCTAATGGTATGCCTCAGGTTTTTGGGACAATCACCATCAGTGATGGGATCTCGATGGGAACTGAGGGGATGAAATATTCGCTGGTATCGCGTGATGTAATTGCTGACTCCATCGAAACCGCCTGTACTGGGCAGAGTATGGATGGTGTTTTAGCGATCGGTGGTTGTGATAAGAATATGCCAGGGGCAATGATCGCAATGGCAAGAATGAACATTCCTGCATTATTTGTCTATGGCGGCACGATCGAACCAGGACATCTTGACGGCGAAGACCTCACCGTAGTTAGTTCCTTTGAAGCCGTTGGACAATATAGCGCAGGTCGCATTGACGAAGTCAGACTCAACTCGGTTGAGCGCAATGCTTGTCCTGGGGCTGGTTCCTGCGGTGGTATGTATACCGCTAACACCATGTCTTCCGCATTTGAAGCGATGGGCATGAGTTTGATGTACTCCTCCACGATGTCAGCGATCGCCCCTGAAAAAGCAGCGAATACCGAACTAGCTGGCACGG
The DNA here is from genome assembly GCA_037129985.1 of Pseudanabaena sp. ELA645. GTDB lineage: Bacteria > Cyanobacteriota > Cyanobacteriia > Pseudanabaenales > Pseudanabaenaceae > Pseudanabaena. The sequence continues at coordinate 11,950 of JBAXTW010000045.1, forward strand.
TGTTGGTGAATGCGATTCGCAATAATCTATTACCTCGCGACATCATCACCCGCAAATCCATTGAAAATGCAATTTCGGTCGTCATGGCTGTCGGCGGATCGACTAATGCGGTGCTGCACTTTTTAGCGATCGCCTATTCCGCAGGGGTAGAATGGCATCTTGATGATTTTGAGCGCATCCGTGAGCGCGTGCCTGTTATTTGTGACCTCAAGCCATCGGGGCGCTATGTTGCGACTGATTTACATAAATCTGGCGGCATTCCCCAAGTAATGAAGATGCTCTTAACGCATGGGTTATTGCATGGTGACTGCATCACGATCACAGGACAAACCATCGAAGAACTTCTCAAAGATATTCCCTCTGAACCCCGCGCCGATCAGGATGTGATTCGTCCTTGGGATCGCCCGATGTATAAGCAAGGACATCTCTCGATCCTCAGAGGCAATCTTGCTGAAGAAGGCGCTGTGGCGAAAATCTCTGGAGTCAAAAATCCGATCATCACTGGTCCCGCCCGTGTCTTTGAATCGGAAGAAGATTGTCTGAGCGCAATTCTTGCCAATAAGATTAATGCAGGGGATGTATTAGTCATTCGCTATGAAGGACCAAAGGGCGGTCCTGGTATGCGCGAAATGCTTGCGCCAACGAGTGCAATTATCGGTGCAGGTTTAGGCGATTCCGTCGCACTGATTACTGATGGACGTTTCTCTGGTGGAACCTATGGCATGGTGGTTGGTCACGTTGCACCTGAAGCTTTTGTGGGCGGCAATATTGCCTTGGTTAATGAGGGTGACTCAATCACGATTGATGCACATCAACGCTTGATTCAACTGAATGTCAGCGATGATGAACTTGCAGCCCGTCGCGCCAATTGGCAGGCTCCAGCGCCTCGTTATACCAAAGGGGTTTTGGCAAAATATGCCAAGCTGGTTTCGACTAGTAGTAAGGGTGCTGTGACTGATTTAGATCTGTTCTAAATTAGGGAACTCAAAGGAAAGGGTAAAAGTGCCGCAAAGCGGTACTTTTACCTATTAGAGAGTTGCGGCGCAACTCTATTTTTGGTTTTGACGGCGATCGCCCAAAAAAGAAATAAAATGTAACATTACACCCAAACTAGCTTATATGAGTTAAACTGTGTCTCGTAAGGTAAAAGTATTCATCGGTTGTAGTAATTGTTTTCTGTACTGACAGTTTTTTTCTGTTTCATCGTGACAAGCTTCTCTCCGACATCTCTATCTCTACATACTTATTGAATTCTTGGAGAAAGCATAATGTCTATTTACGTTGGTAACTTGTCCTATGAAGTTACTCAAGACCATTTGAAGCCAGTTTTTGAAGACTACGGCAAGGTCACTCGCGTTCATTTTCCTACTGATCGCGAAACTGGTCGCGCTCGCGGCTTTGCTTTTGTTGAAATGAGCAAAGACGAAGAAGAAGATGCTGCTATCACAGCATTAGATGGCGCTGAATGGATGGGTCGCGTTCTTAAAGTGAACAAGGCTAAGCCTCGCGAAAGTAATGATTCCTTTGGCGGCGGCGGCGGCGGTCGTAGCGGCGGCGGTCGTAACGGCGGCGGATTCAAATCTGGCGGCGGCGGTGGTCGTTACTAAAAAGTGAATTAGCAGTGCGCGACAAACTCTTGCACTGTTAATCATTTACAAAAAAAGTAGTGGTAGTTCATGAACTGCCACTACTTTTTTTTGGTAAAATCATTGGTACTTTGACAATTTTGGGATTTTGCGTGAATTTATTGCAACCATTAGGAATTGTTGTCCAAGGTTCTTTAAGCGATGGTTTAGAAGTTCGACTAAACGGTGAAATATCAGTCGAAGATATGCGTGTGGGCAAATTTCTGGTGGTGCATGGTCGGCATACTCGCTTCTTTTGTATTCTCACTGATGTTACCCTCGGCACGGCTAGCCCACGCATTCTCATCAATCCCCCCGATCCTGAAAATACTTTTCTAACAGAAATTCTAGCGGGAACAGGAACCTTCGGCACGATCGCTTTAACGCCAATGTTAATGTTTGTGCCTTCTAATCCCTTTGATTTATTAACTCAACGCGCAACCAATCAAACCAGCGTCAAAAAGACTAAACGCAAGAAATCGCCAGTTTATGAAACAATAGAAGAAATTAGCGATTTTCAACTTCTGCCAGTGAAGACGATCCCCAGTCATTTCTCGCAAGTATTTGATGCAACGGAACGGGATTTTCGGATTGTGTTTGGTTGGGAAGATGATCCCCATAAACGTAACTTTGCGATCGGGCAACCGATTGATATGCCAGTGCCGATTTGTTTAGACTTGGATCGCTTTGTGGAGCGTAGTAACGGTGTATTTGGCAAATCAGGAACGGGGAAATCTTTTTTAACAAGGCTATTATTATCGGGGATCATTAAGAAACAGGCGGCGGTAAATCTAATTTTTGATATGCATTCCGAATATGGATGGGAAGCAGCAACTGAAGGGAAGAGATTTAGTACTGTGAAGGGATTGCGCCAGTTGTTTCCTGCACAGGTGCAGATTTACACTCTTGATCCAGACTCTACTAGACGGCGTGGGGTGCGCGATGCTCAAGAGCTTTATATTAGCTACGATCAAATTGATGTCGAAGATTTGATGCTAATCCGTGAAGAATTGAATCTATCGGAAGCTAGTTTAGAGAATGCGATTATTCTCCGCAATGAATTTGGGAAAGCTTGGATTTCGCGATTATTAGCAATGACTAATTCCGAAATTCAAGAATTTTGTGAACAGAAGATGGGTAGTAAATCTTCGATTATGGCGCTCCAGCGTAAACTCACTCGCCTTGATGATCTCAAGTATTTACGTCCAACTTGCCCTGAAAATTACATTAAACGTATTCTCGATGCGATCGCGGCGGGTAAACATATTGTGATTGAGTTCGGTTCCCAATCCAATTTGCTCTCCTATATGTTGGCGACCAATATTATTACGCGACGGATTCATCATTCCTATGTGCAGCAAGCTGAGAAATTCTTGCAGACTAAAAATATTAGCGATCGCCCACAGCAATTGACGATCACCATTGAGGAGGCGCATCGATTTCTGGCTCCAAATACGGCGAGACAGACGATTTTCGGGACGATCGCTCGTGAAATGCGGAAATATTTTGTGACTCTGTTAATTGTCGATCAACGTCCATCGGGAATTGATAATGAGGTGATGTCTCAAATTGGCACGAGAATCACGGCTCTATTAAATGATGAGAAAGATATCGATGCAATTTTTACAGGTGTGGCGGGTAGCGGCAATTTGCGAACGATTTTATCGAAGCTAGATTCAAAACAACAGGCGTTAGTTCTCGGACATGCAGTGCCGATGCCTGTAGTAGTCCAAACGCGTCCCTATGATGAGACTTTCTATCGTGAGATTGGCGAGGTTCCATGGGAAGAAATTTCCACTCCAGAAGTATTGCGAGTTGCAGAGGCAGCTAAAGCCGATTTAGGATTTTAATTTTTGTTCTAATTGTTCTTCACTGACGTAAAACCCAAACTAACTTTTGAAAGTGACGCTTCGCGTCACTTTCAAAAGTTGGTTTATTGCCAATTCCCCAGCAAGATAAATGGCGACCAGTAGTAAGGATGGTTAAACTTTCCTTCTTGAAGTAAAGTTAATTGTGCAGAACGGAGTGATTCAGCACGACTGAGATTGCGGTCAGTGAGCTTAGTATATAACGCTGACATTAGTATTGATGTTGCTTCATCGCTTATTTGCCATAGAGAACCGATCGTACTTCTTGCCCCTGCTCTAACCGCGATCCCTGCTAAGCCTAGAGCCGATCGCTTATCGCCATTAGCAGTTTGGCAAGCACTCAAAATCAGTAATTCCAAGGGATCAGCATCACTACGTTCCCGCGATCGCAGAATTCCATTTAACGATTCAATATTTACTTTTTGATCCCAAGCGACAATATAGGTCTCGGCGGCTTTAGAACTGAATTGTCCATGGGTGGCAATATGCACCACAGGGAATGGTAAAGCTTGAATAGAACGTCGAAGATTTTCACTGGTAAAAGTTTCATTGAGCAGGAGTTTGGAGCTTGCCTTACCAACTTGCTTTTGGATCGATTCTAGTTCTTGTTTTACGGCGGGGAGAGCTGTGAAAGATAAACGGGATTGGGACAAACCGACTAATAGCGCGTTAATTTGCTTTTTCGCGATCGGTTTAGAGTCAAGTAGTTGCAACCCTGGGGAAGCCGCCAGCGCATATTTTTCGATCAAAAATTGTTTGCCATCATGGAGCGCGGCAAAGGGCATATTGCGAAGAGCTTGATCGGACACAATCACAAGAGTTTTTACATTGTTCTTGATGAGATCATCTTCAAGGGGGCGGATTGTCCAGTTATATATTTTTTTTGATTGTTCTAGATAATCTTGGTTGCTGAAATCACGGAGGGTATTACGGAACTCGACAACTGTTGATTCCACTTCTGAAGATGCGATCGCAGTGGTATAACGCTTGATGTTGCCATCAGGTAAATTTAGCAATACCTCAAGGCGATCGCTCAGGGTGATCACATAGACTACGGCGGCGCTTGAGTCAATCTGGGTAATATCATTGGATTGGGTTTTGAGGCAATCACTGCGAAAAAAGTTGACTAATTCCGCTACTTTTAAAGATTCAATTACGGATTGAGCTTGCTTTAGCTTTTGTTGATTATTTTGTTGATTGTGGGAGGGCTGACTACTTTTAAGATTAAGGTTATCCGAGCCGCTTGTGTCAAGCAATAAGCTCACATATTCTCGATATAGAGGTTCAACACTCTCTTGAAAAGAAAACTGGGCATTTGCCTCCGCCGATCCTAAGTCACCTTGAATTGGTTTGAGAACTTCCACCGCCTGTCCATAGGAAATTAGCGCCGCCTCATTCTTCCCCGTCACCTTCAGCAGTCTCGCCAATTGCCAATGCCACTGATAGGTGAGATCTGCTGTATTATTGGCTTCTGCTAAAGCGATCGCCTGACGGGTGACTTGAATTGCATCATCAAATTGTTGATTTTGTTCGTATAGATGACCGAGCGTACCCAGAGCATAAATGTAGGTGCGATTATCACCAATCTCTTTAGCTTGGGCGATCGCTTTTGCTAATAATAAAGCAGCCGTTTCCCGTATAGAGGCTTTACTCAAAATCTCAGCATAGCGGATACGATTTTCGATCCCATTGCGACTGAGAGGCAGAAGTTCTATATTTGATTCTATTTGTACAAGTAGGGGAGCTAATTCTTTTAGCTTATTACTCGCAATAAATAGTTCCGCAAGACTTAGTTGAGCATTAACGCGATCAAGAGGATAGAAAGCAGTGGCGATCGCCTGATCATAAAAATTACGAGTTGTGACTAATAATTGGTTATTTGCTACTTGGTTATCTGTGATTTGAGTACGACCGAGATGTCCTAAGTCAAGTAAAATGCCACTTTTTTTGGTATTTGCGGCAGGGCTATCTCCCAATTTGGCTAATAACTCTAAGCTCTGTTTTAGATTAGGGGTTGCTTTGATTGGCTCATTCAGGGATAGAAAGATATTGCCAACATGATGTAGAAGATCTACTTTTAGCAAAGAATCTGGCTGTTGCAGAATTGATTGATTTACCAACTCTAGTATTTGACCCGCCCGTAGAAATAGCCCTAATCGCTGATAGGCTCTTGATTGATTAATCTCATTGCGAATGAGCGCCGTTTGATCATTAAGCTTTTGGTGAATTGGCTGAGCCTCCTGCCATGAATGCAATGCAGATTCGCTTTGACCACGAGTAAATTCCAAACTACCTTTTGTGTCCAAGGCTTGAGCGATCGCTTTCTGAACATCAATCTGTGACTCGACAGCAGGTTCTAAAGATCTCGCTAACTCCAAACTCTTAGTAACTGTGCTTGTTGCTTCTTTCCACTGCCCTAATTCGCGATGAGCTAGAGCAAGATTCGCTAAAATCACCGATTCGCGTAGGCGATCGCCCTGTTGTTGATAGATCGCCGCCGCCGCTTGCCATTGACGCACCGCTTCCGCAAACTGTCCTTGAACAAAGGCGTTTTGCCCTGCTTGATAGAACTTTTCGGGGTTGCTAATAGTTTGCGATTGGCTTGAAGTATTGATGGCTAAAGCAATCGGCGCGATCGCCGTTGATGTTGTCAACAAGAAAATGGTGGTAATGGCGAGGAGCGAGCGTTTCATGGTGATGGTCTATCTACTTTTTTGATATTTATTTAAGAGCTATTTTTTAAGCGCATTCCGAAAATTGTTCGCGGCTTCTAATCGTGAAGTTTGGGCGATTAATACACAACGAGTCAGTAAATCAATATCCAAATCTTTTAGTTCGGAAATTTCACTTTGGAGGATTGCTTCATAAGTATCCTTTCGTAAATGATACAGACTGAATATACCATCTTGCCAAAACCATACTTCAGGAATTTCTAAAGCTAGATACCTTTGTAATTTTTTAGGACTTCCACTCGTAAAAATAACTTCGATCGCTAAATCAGGTATCGATTTTGAAATGCCAAAACAATAGGATTCATCTGGTTCAATCGATACTTCCCCTTCACGCTGTTGAGTCATAGAACCAGTCGGCTCAAATTCGATGTTGCTTTCTAGGCAAAATAGTTCGATCAAAAATCCAATGATTGTCTTATTGAATTCGTGTGCGCGACTTGGCATAATTATTTCAATGGTTTCTTCATAATAGAAAAATCGCACTCCCTTAGAATTTGCGAAACCCGCTTGGATTAGCTTAAATTGTTCCCAACTAATGCCAGAACAAATGAGATGTTGATCTTGATCTGATAGGTTTTCGCTAGAGATAGTCGGGCGAATTGGTGCTTGGATCATGGCGACACCCGTAAATTTGAGGTTAGTATAACATTATAGTTTTCGCGATTGATGATAACGTCTAGCCCGTCCACGACGAAATCGAAACTCGTATTTAAACGGGACGCTTATCGCTGTTGGATGAAGCGTCTTGTTCGCCTGTCTTGTAGGTTCTAGCGGCTGTCATAATTAACGGTCTGGAATCGCATATAAAAACGACTGCTGACACCGAAGTAGCCAGTTAAAAGAGTCGTCGTCAAAAGGCGCTGAACTCCCGCTACAATTGTAAGCTGTCTTGGCTGCGTTCTCGGCAACATAAGCAAATTTGGAATCTAAATCGGACTTCCCATAAGCTTCATTCTTCAGAGTAATGTTCACTCTTATAGCAGTGAACTGATCATGTGCTTCATGCCATCGGGAAGAATCCTGAAGAATCGCTACAAGTCCTTCGTATTCAGGGTGTGAGGTCACGAGTGGTAAGAGATCCTCAAGAATCTTCAGTGCGCGGGCGGCGTGCTCTGGGGTGTAATGCATTTCTTTTTTTGGCGGACTATATATTATCTTGCGTATCGCACAATAAATACTTGTAATTATCTGTTTTTAGAGCTATTTTTTAAGAGCATTCCGAAAAGTATTCGCGGCTTCTAGTCTTGAAGTTTGGGCGATTAATACACAACGAGTCAGTAAATCAATATCTAAGTCTTTCAGTTCGGGAATTTCACTCTGAGCGATCGCTTCGTAATTATCTTCGCGTAAATGGTAAAGACTAAATATGCCATCTTGCCAAAACCATACTTCAGGAATACCTAAAGCTAGATACCTTTGTAATTTTTTAGGACTTCCACTCGTAAAAACAACTTCGATCGCTAAATCAGGTATCGGTTTTGACATTCCAAAACAATAGGATTCATCTGGTTCAATGGACACTTCCCCTTCGCGTTGTTGAGTCATCGAACCTGTCGGTTCAAATTCAATATTGTATTCTATGCAAAAGATACTCAATAGAACACAGATAAATCGACTGACTGTCTCGTGTGCGCGGCTTGGCATAATTATTTCAATGGTTTCTTCATAATAGAAAAATCGCACTCCCTTAGAATTTGCGAAACCCGCTTGGATTAGCTTAAACTGTTCCCAACTAACGCCAGAACAAACGAGATGTTGATCTTGATCTGGTTGTTTTTCGCTAGAGATAATCGGGCGAATTGGTGCTTGGATCATGGCGACACCCGTAAATGTGAAGTCAGTATAACATTACACCACCTTGCGCTGTGATAGTTTACGAGGTTAATTTACCTAAATAAAATCTTAAAATAAGACCTCAAAAAACTTCTTTGCATCACTAATGGCGATCGCCTATCAATTGCGTGCCTTTGCGATCGCCAATAAATTCTCGGAAGTGAACATCGAAGTCGTAGATATTTGCTTGCTCAATCTTGTCTAGAAACCAGTCACTTCAACAGACTTCGCTATTAACTATAACGGTCTAGTTGAGTCGCCGCAGATAATCTTTCGCTTTTACAGATGGCTTTTTCTTGTGCGCCAAGTGATAGGAATCAAGAAGATGGAAGCAATTGCGTATAATTAAGCTAGATATAACTTAGGAGTAATCGTCATGAATCCATTTGGTGGCATCGTCCAAAAAGCATTTTATCTAGGTTTAGGCTTGGCGACTGTCGCAGGGGAAAAGGCGAGTGAAACCCTTGGTGAACTGCGGACTCAAGCTAGTAAGCTCGCCGATGAATTAGTCGAACGTGGTGAAATGACCACTGAGGAAGCCAAGAAATTTGTGGATGATCTAGTGCGTAATTCTCAAAAGCCCATCAGTGAAAGCTCTCCAAATCCTAGTAGTAAGGATGCACCACGCACGATCGCGATCGACGATGAAGAAAATGATCCTGCTCCTAGAGATGTCGATGAACTTAAAAATAAGGTACAAGCCTTGCAAGATGAATTGAGACGTTTACAGAAATAGCCCAATATCTTTCTTAAAATGGTGGCAACTCTAAGGCGATCGCCCCTAATTTTCCTTTGCGAAAATCGTACAAAATTAGCCGTGCTACTTTATCGAGATCGCCTTGAAACTTCTTAAGCGCCGCGACTTCGTGAATATACTCAATCCCTGAAGTTACGGTTGCGGGATCGACAATGTAACGGCTACCCAATTTCACATTTAACTGCATCAACAAATCCACAGCTTCCGCCGCCACTAACACATTGTCATAGGCGGCTTGTCCGATGTCATCACAGATCGCCAATTTCATTGCTGCATCTTGATCGTGGAGCAATGGCGGAATTACCCCTGGGGTATCGAGTAACTCAATCTCATCGGAAATCCTGATCCAGCGCAACTGGCGCGTCACCCCAGGTTTGTTGGCACTAGCCACTACTTTTTTCTTCAGCAATCGATTAATCAGCGCCGACTTACCCACATTCGGAAAGCCTACTACCACCGCCCGTACGGGACGCGGCAACATTCCCCTACCATGCCGCCTTGCGTTTACCTTCTCCCCCGCCGCTTGCGCCGCCTTCAGCAAGTCCACCATACCCTTACCAGCTTGAGCATCTGTAAAAAAAGCCATGCGATCCTGCTCGGTAAACCAGCGCGTCCATTGCGATCGCACGTTTGATGTAATTGCATCAATCCGATTGCAGACTAAAATGTGAGATTTTCCTTCAACCCATTTTTCGATTTTTGGGTGTTTACTAGACAGCAAAATGCGCGAGTCACGCACTTCAATGACCACATCCACCAATTTTAGTTGTTCCAACAACTGCTTTTCAGCTTTGGCGATATGACCTGGATACCACTGAATCGGGCTTGCCATGAGAAATAATACGGAGAAGGAGTATTTTAACTATATACTGCTGCTAAGATATTAAGAAATATTAAGACTGCTTTTAACAAAAAAATTATCACAAATAGTTTCTAAAAAGCTTGCAAATTAAGCCTTTTAGAAATACTTCATATGCCATCACAACTCAAAAATCAATTAAAAATCTATGTCACAAAACTATATACAAACCTTCATGAACGGCAATTTACCCAACTTACTGAGGGATAAATTTCAGAAAGTTGTAGCTGTAGCGATCGCCATCTTTCTACCCCTAGCGATCGCTTTTACAAATATTCCCGCCGCCCAGGCCTTTGATGCACCAGAATTATTGCCTGAAAAATATACTAATGTCATTGATTTAGGACGATTCCTAACTGATGCGGAAGAATTAGCGCTCGATCAAAAGTTGACAAAATTTGAAGAGACAACAGGTTGGAAATTGCGAGTATTAACTCAGGTTGATCGTACCCCTGGAAAAGCCGTTAAAGATTTTTGGGGACTGGATAATGAGAGTGTGATGCTAGTTGCTGATGCTCGTGGACGCAATTTACTGAATTTTAGTGTCGGTGACTCGATCTATCCTTTGCTATCACGCGGCTTTTGGATTGAGTTGCAATCTCGCTATGGTAATCAATTTTATGTGCGGGAGCAAGGATACAATCAATCGATTTTGTCCGCCATAGATTCAGTTATTACTTGTCTAGATCGCGATGGTTGTGCAGTAGTGCCTGGCATTCCCCAAGAGCAATGGGTTCTCACATTAATTACTTCCATTGTCGGCGGCATTATCTTTGGCTTTGCTGGACATCCTCGCAAAGACGGCGAAATTTTTGCTTGGAAATGGGCGCTAATTTTCACTCCGCTTTGGGGAATGTTGTTTATCTCGTTCGGATTGGGCCCAGTTGTGACAAGGACGAGCGAATGGGTTCCCATTGTCCGTAATGTGGCTGGCTTTATCGGTGGTGCTGTGGTCGCTTATCTGATTCCTTCCCCAACAAAGATCACTCCATCATCTGAAAGCAGATAAATAGATGCTCTCGGAACTCTGTAATATAGCAATCCTAAATGAGTTGTGAGAGGCTTCGACTTCGCTCAGCCAGAGTATATCGTTGGCTGAGCGAAGTCGAAGCCCTATTTTTCTCATAAATGATTTAGGACTGCTATATCAAAATTAAAAATGGCTACGCCATTTTTAATTTTAAAAACCTTACTGGGTTTATTTTTTAATTCACGAAAATATGGAAAGTCTGGGCAAAAATATCACCAAGCGATCTCTATTCCCTATCCATTGCAATAAAAAAGCGCCTGCTATGCAGACGCTTTTTTTATTAGTACTTTTTTTATTGAGGTAAACTTGGTGCAGATTGAGATTGAATGCTTGCCAAGCGCTTGTTATCGTGCTTATTCGCTAATGTCGGAACCGCATCACGCAGAACACCAGCCAATTTAGTCGTCGTTGTATCGTAGATTTGGGTCACGATTTTGGGATAGAAACCAATACCGATGATCGGAATCAACAAACAAGCAATGATGAATACTTCACGAGGTTCTGCATCAACGAGCTCTTGATGGGAAGTGAGGGTAGTATTCTCTTTACCGTAGAAGATTTCGCGCAACATCGAGAGCAAATAGACAGGCGTTAAAATTACTCCCACTGCCATCAACAATATGGCGAAAACCTTAAACGTGCCGCTATAAGCATCGCTAGTGGCAAATCCGACAAAGATCATTACCTCGGCAACAAATCCACTCATCCCTGGGAGAGCCAGTGACGCGAGTGAGCAGGTTGTAAACATCGCGAAAATTTTCGGCATCTGTTGACCGACTCCACCCATCTCATCAAGGATCAGGGTATGCGTGCGATCGTAGGTTGCGCCCACAAGGAAAAATAAGCTTGCGCCGATGAGTCCGTGAGAAATCATTTGCAACATCGCGCCGCTTGTACCGAGATCGGTAAATGAAGCTAAGCCGATCAATACAAATCCCATGTGAGAAATTGATGAATAGGCAATTTTACGTTTGAGGCTGCGCTGAGCAAATGAGGTGAGCGCCGCGTAGATGATATTGACGATCCCCAAAATCACTAGGATTGGGGCAAAGTAAGCATGGGCTTCAGGAAGCATTCCCGCGTTCATCCGCATTAAGGCATAACCGCCCATTTTCAGGAGGATACCAGCTAGCAACATGTGAACAGGTGCAGTAGCTTCACCATGCGCGTCGGGTAGCCATGTATGCAGGGGGAAAATTGGCAACTTGACTCCGTAGGAAATCAGGAAAGCACCGTAGGCTAATAGCTGGAAGGTGAGCGGATAGTCTTTGTTAGCGAGGTCGGTCATGTCAAAGGAGACAGTATCGCCATAGAAAGCCATTGCTAGTCCTGCAACGAGGATAAACAATGAACCTATCGCTGTATAGAGAATAAACTTGGTAGCCGCGTAAAGACGCTTGTATCCTCCCCAGATCGACAGCAGCAGGTAGACGGGGATCAACTCTAATTCCCATGTCAGGAAAAATAGCAGCATGTCTTGTACGGCAAATACAGCGATCTGTGCGCCATACATTGATAGCAGTAAAAAATAGAATAAGCGCGGCTTGAGTGTGACCGGCCAAGCTGCCAAGGTTGCTAATGTGGTGATAAATCCAGTCAGCAAGACCAAGGGCATCGAAAGTCCATCAACGCCAACTGACCAATTTAGCCCTAGCTGGGGAACCCATGCATATTTTTCAACAAGTTGCAGCCCAGGATTGCTGTAGTCATATTTTGTGCAGAAGGCATAGGCGATCGCCGCAAAATTGATCAACCCTACTACAAGTGCAAACCAACGAATGGTTTTCCCATCACCTTTGTCTGGGACAAAAGCGACCATTAGAGCCATAAAAATCGGGAATGCGATGGTAAACGTGAGCCAAGGGAAGTTTTCGAGATTTAACATATGCAAAAGTAACCGTGTAATTACCCACCCATTTTCATGAGAGTCATTTTACCTAGCCCTAATTACCGACCCTCAAAATATTAATAGATACTTAAACCGATACGATCGCCATTAGCCTTAAATTTATAACTGGGATCATCACATCACAAGGTATTCAAGGAAGTAAAGCGACTGAGAATACTTTTTGGCTTTTGTAACGATTAGTTAACAAATAGAGACAATAGTTTACATATCTCCTGTTTGCGAAACGTTTTACGGAACGTGAGGTTTGGGGTTTCCACTTTTCTGCTAATCTCGAAAGTGAATAAATTATTTTTTTAAATGAGAGATTTTAGGCATGAAAGCACTTATACGCTTTTCTGTTATATTGGTGGCGATCGCGTCAATTTGGACAGTGAGCCTTTTCGGTTCTTTCGGTATTAACGCTGCATTTGCCGAAGATTTACCTGCAACTAGTTTTTATACTCAAGACCTTAGCAAGATTGACTTGAATAATTCCAACATCAACACGTTTCGTCAAGTACGGGGGATGTACCCCACTTTGGGACGACTGATCATTGATAATTCTCCTTATAAATCCCTAGATGAAGTGCTGAATATTTCTGGGTTAACTGATTCCCAAAAAGAACTAATCACAGCTAATGCTGATAAGTTCGTTCTCAAAAAGCCTGATGAGTCGATGGGACGCGAACGTATTAATAACGCAAACTATAGGCTATAACTAAATATTGGGTGCTTTGCGCCCAATATTTACATTTGGGTTTAATGGTTATGGCGATCTAGAGTGGAATTTCAAAAATTTGATGCAATCGTAATTGGAGGAGGAGCCGCAGGTTTATATACGGCTCTTTCTTTGTCTGAATACTTTTCAGACGAGCAGCTAAAAGATCAATTAAAAATGCAATCTGGGGCGCAATCTGGGGCTTTAACTGATGAGACTGAACAAGATTTAAAGACAGATTTAACAAAGTCCAACTGGCGGATTGCCTTAATCACCAAAGACAATTTGACAATTTCTGCAAGTGACTGGGCGCAAGGTGGGATTGCGACTGTGATGGATCGCAATGACTCGATCGCTCTCCATGTTGCCGATACATTAAAAGCAGGAGTTGGTCTATGTGATCCCGAAGCTGTAGATGTACTGGTCAGTCAAGCCAAACCACAAATTCACAAGCTGTTAGAATTTGGGGTCGATTTTGATCGTTTGCAGGATAAATCCTTAGCGTTGACCTTAGAAGCAGCACACTCAAGGCGGCGAGTGCTTCATGCCGCCGATGCCACGGGACATGAATTAGTGAGTACCCTTGCCAGACGAGTGGTTGATCGTCCTAATATTCAAACCTTAGAAGGTTTGCTAGTTTTAGATTTATTGTTAGAGCCAGACACTGAGGGCGATCGCTGTGTGGGAGTATCTTGCATCGATCTTAATCAGGACTTAAAAGAAGTTACGGCTCTGTTTGCCCCCGTGGTCGTTCTTGCCACTGGCGGCGGCTCGCAGGTATTTTCACAAAATACTAATCCTCCAGCTAGTACGGGTGATGGAGTGGCTTTAGCTTGGCGGGCGGGCGCCGAAGTACGAGATCTAGAATTTGTGCAGTTTCATCCAACCGCTTTAGCTATCGAGGGCGCACCAAGATTTTTGATTAGTGAGGCAGTGCGGGGCGAGGGCGCACATTTAATCGATCACAATGGCGATCGCTTTGTATTTAACTATCATCCCCAAGGTGAGCTTGCGCCACGAGATGTGGTCAGCCGCGCTGTATTTCAACATTTACAAAAAACTGGCGAGCCAACCGTATTTTTGGATTTGTCACCCATAGATCGCGATCGCATTGCCCTCCGATTTCCCAACATAATTAAAATTTGTCAAAAATGGCAGATTGATCTGTTCTCGCAACCGATCCCCGTCACTCCTGCGGCGCATTACTGCATGGGCGGGATCATCACAGATACATGGGGTGCGACCTCACTGCGGGGTTTGTATGCTGTCGGTGAAAGTTCTAGTACAGGAGTGCATGGCGCAAATCGTTTGGCAAGTAATTCCCTTTTAGAATGTTTTGTGTTTGGGGTCAGGCTTGCCAAGAAGGTTGCTGATACTTTAATTAATAATCGTAATTCCATTGCTGAGGATCAAGCTCTCAAGCCCAACTTCTCTTTTCCATTTCATGATGACTTGGTTTTGACTGTTGAGACTTACGAAGAGAATCAAACTAGAATTGCCACGATTCGTCAAGAATTGAGAGAGTTAACATGGCGATCGGCGGGGATTTGTCGTAATGCGGAAGATTTAGAAGAGGCGATCGCGCAGATCCAAGATTTCCAGCAAGAAATTGTGAATTTGCGGAGCCAAACTCGGATCTGGGTAGAAACACGCAACTTGATCGACTTTGCCTATTTGCTAGTCAAGTCAGCGCTATTTCGCACTGAAAGTCGCGGCGCACATTATCGTCTGGACTATCCGAATACAGAAACAGATTGGCAAGTACATACAGTCATTCATGGTCAGGATATTATCAAGTAAGCTGTAGCGCACGCTGCGCGTGCGCTACAGCTTTTAAGGTTCGAGATAGCCTGTAATTAAAAAATCTGTCCCGATTTGTTGGAACTTTGGTCTTAATAGATCAATGGCACTAGTCATTAGATTCAAACCAAGATCATCAATTGGACTGGGAGCCGTAAACCCACCAATCAGTTTTGGTGCAATAAAGGCATAAACTTTTTGTACCATCTGCGCTTTGATCGCTGCTGCACTCAATCGACCGCCACATTCCCATAAGACTGTATTACAGCCACGTTTTCCTAATTCTTCCATCACAATTCGAGGTGAGATATCCTCCAATTCGAGAATCTCGACATTGCGATCGCGTAATTTTTGTTTTAGCTCTAGATTGCGATCGGGAACTGTCACCACCAAAGTTTTAACGTTATCCGTAATTTTCCATAAATTCGCATTTTCGGGGAGGTCGCAGCTTTTGGTAATCACAACTCGTAAAGGTGAATGCTGACTTAATCCGTGGGTAGTTAAGTGCGGATTGTCTAACCTGACTGTGTTTCCGCCTGTAATGATCGCATCACAACCAACTCGTAAATCATGGACTATTTGTCGAGATTCCTTACCAGTAATCCAATAGCTATGCCCTGTAGTCGTGGCGATTTTGCCGTCAAGAGTCATCGCATATTTAAAAATGCCAAAGGGTAAATTAGTTTTGATTCGATGAAAAAAAGCCTCATTCAGTGCCAAACATTCATCCTCTAAAATACCAGTCGTCACTTTAATCCCCGCCGCCCGAAGGCGATCGCATCCAGTTCCAGCTACCAATGGATTCGCATCGATCGCCCCAATTACAACTTCCCCAATTCCCGCTTGCACAATCGCTTCTGAACAAGGCGGCGTACGCCCGTAGTGATTGCAAGGCTCAAGATTGACGTAGAGAGTACTATCTCGCAAATCTTCCCCTAGTTTTTGAGCATTGTTCTGAGCATTGTTCTGAGCATCTCGAATGGCAAATATTTCCGCATGGGGTTCACCAGCTTTTGGATGAAATCCTTCGCCAATAATCACACCATTTTTAACAATCACACTACCCACCATCGGATTAGGTGCTGTTTGTCCTCTAGCTTGCTTTGCTAATTCAATACATCGCTGCATATAGCGATCGTGCTGCTGATCAAGTTGTAAAATCATATTTAGATAGTGTTACTTCAGGCTGGTCGTTATTATGTATCAACCCATCCCACCGCGATCGCCATTAGAAACAATGCCGACAATGTACGATTTGCCCAGTGAGTTGATAGGAGAATCTGGTTTGCCCGATGAATTTCATTGTATACAGGCGACTTTGCTGACTGAGACTTGCCAACCTATTAATTATTCACCCGAAGAAGTTTTACTCGCAAGCGATCTCAATCTTTATTACAATCCCAGACATCCTAATTGGTACAAGCGTCCTGACTGGTACATGGTTTTGGGCGTGCCACGAGCGCTGCAACAACAAGAATTAAGACTTAGTTACTTAATCTGGCAAGAGGGAGTCGCGCCTTTTTTGGTGGTTGAATTGCTTTCTCCTGGGACTGAATCTGAAGATTTAGGACAGAGATTGCGAGAAATTAATCAGCCGCCAACTAAGTGGCAGGTGTACGAGCGCATTTTGCGGATTCCCTACTATGTTGTATATGATCGCTATGAAAATAATCTTCGCGCTTTTGGACTTGCTAATGGCAACTATAAGGCGATCGCTCTTCCCGAAAATCGTCTGTGGCTAGACGAGATCGGCATAGGTTTAGGTTTATGGCAAGGAGTTTATCAACAAGCAGCAGGTTTGTGGTTACGATGGTACGACCAGTCAGGCTGGCTACCAAATCTAGCGGAAAAAGCCAAAGCTGAAAGCCAACGTGCTGACAAGTTGGCGGCATACTTGCGATCGCAAGGTATCGATCCTGATAATTTACCGATCTAGGTTTTTATTTTATTTAGATTAAAATCATGACTAGAAACAAGGATAATCGCAAAAAACTGGAGGGACAATATAGTCACCCGTTTGATCGATTAGATATATTCTTGAATGAATACCAATCTAGGCTACAAGAGGCTCTTACAGCGATTGAAGTAATCAAAAAATCTGACTTGTCTTCTGATGAATTTTCTCAAGCTCTTGCCGATCTTCATGTTTGTGCGACTGTGATTGAACCTTATTCAGAGGGTTTAGTGGAGGCGATCGATCAATTTAGTGAGGATAGTCCCGATTAAAAACGAATATTCTTCGTAGTCTATACTTTGCGTGGTGACGTAATCCGTCTTATTTCGGCGCGTAAAGCCAACCAGAGAGAGGTTAAACAATATGACAATAGTAAAAACCAAGGTTAATCCTGACAAGTTAAATTTTTTAAGAGTCGGACGTATTGATACTATGGCTGTTGATAATACTACGGAACAGGATATTGCCATACTTGAAGCTATTGACGCATCTGAAGCTATGCAAGATATGTCTGCATTTGTCAGGAGAGTCAGAACGAGTCTTGGATTAAACCAAGCAGAGTTCTCAAGACTTCTAAATGTTTCCTTTGACACTGTTAGTAAATGGGAACAAGGCAAGAGATTGCCAAGGGGCGCAGCCAAAGTTCTACTCAAAATCATTGATAAATTTCCAGAATCAACTTTTGCAGCTTTGCAATAACACTTTAAAAATCCCAAATATACCTTATGCAAATTGCAACTTGGAATGTAAACTCGGTACGAACAAGAATCGCTCATGTTTGTAATTGGTTACAAGCAAATCCTGATGTCGATGTACTTTGTTTGCAAGAGACAAAAGTTGTTGATGCGGACTTTCCCCATACACCATTTACCGATTTAGGCTACCAAACCTACATCTATGGGCAGAAGTCCTATAACGGTGTGGCGATGATTGCTCAATCGCCGCTTCAAGATATTCAAACTGGTTTTGCGTCGGTGTTAGGTGAGATCGATGATCCTAGCTTAGATGACCAAAAACGCCTAATCACGGGCAAAATCACGACTAAAATTAACGGTGAATTTGGTGATGTTCAGATTGTGAATATGTATGTCCCTAATGGTTCGGAAGTGGGGAGTGAGAAGTATGAGTACAAATTACGCTGGTTAAAGTTGTTACGCGAATATTTGGAAGTGTTGCTTGCTAAAAATCCGAATGTGTTAATTTGCGGTGATTTTAATGTGGCGATCGCTGATATTGACATTTATGATCCCAAGGGTAGAGAAAACAAGGTAATGTCCACAGATATTGAGCGTGAGACTCTTGCTGAGGTTTTAAATTTGGGATTTAAGGATATATTTCGGAAGTTTGAAACTGGCGGCGGGTACTATAGTTGGTGGGATTATCGTTCGGGCGGTTTTCAGCGTAATCGGGGCTGGCGGATTGATTACCATTTCCTGACCGATCCGCTTTATGCAAGAGCTACAGCTTGTGCGATCGATCCCGAACCTCGCAAACTTACCCAACCCAGTGATCACACGCCTGTGATTGTGACTATTGATTAATTAAGCCTTAACTATGAAATACCGCATCTTTTTGGCGATCGCGCTACTCATAATCATGCTCTCGTTCCCTCTACATGCATTGGCGGCAAATCCTAGCCAAGTCGTGCAACTGCAAATTACCAAAAGCTGTCAATTTTGCAATTTAACTGGTGCATATTTACCCGTTAGCAGTTTTGACTATACTTTTTTTCTGGGTTCCGATTTAAGTAAGGCAAATTTGATGGGTTCAAGTATCACGTTCTCTAATCTCAGTCGCGCTAATTTAAATGGAGCTAATCTGCGGTTTGTCAATTTTCAGCATACAAAAATGCCACTCGCTGATTTTACGAACGCTATTTTTGATAAAACAGATTTAACCGACGCAGATTTGACTAGTGCCGTAATTTCCGAAACACAATTAGATAAAGCAAAACTATGCCGAACAGTTTTACCAAATGGATTAAGCTCTAATCGTGATTGTTAACAAATCCAATAAATAGGTAGGGCAAAGACCTACCTATTTATTGAACGTTCCGTAAAGCTGTCCCAGTGACTCGACAAATTCGCCAATCGGGAAGAACTTCTGCACCAATGCGTTTATAAAAAGCGATCGCAGGTTCGTTCCAATCTAAAACCGACCATTCAAAGCGACCATAACCTCTAGCGATCGCGATTTGAGCAAGATTCTTAATTAGGGCTTTGCCAATTCCGAATCCACGATAATCTGAAAGCACAAATAAATCTTCGAGATAGATACCCCTGCGGGTTAAGAAAGTAGAGTAGTTGGTAAAAAACAGAGCGAATCCCACGATTTGATTAGAAGTAGTTTCCGCAACAATTGCTTCGATACAAGGTTTAGCACCAAACATATCTTCATGCAATGATTCGATATTGCCTGTAACTTTGTCGGAAAGTTGTTCATATTCAGCGAGGGCAAGAATTAGCGAAAAAATGGCGGGAATATCAGCAGCGATCGCAGGTCGAATTGTAAATTCAAGTTGAGTCATAAGCTAATCGGCATTTATCTTTCCAATCTACATCCATTGATGTAAGCGTTTCACGTCCACTTTCATGCAACTTAAATGCCGATTAGCTTATCAAGTCATGTCCTTGCTGTAAGAGTCTATACTACTGAGTGAATTCAAGATCTCTGACGTACTCATACAATTTAACAGCTAAAAACTAATTAAACTAGAGGAAAATCATGATTAAGCTTTATGGCGGCGCGATGAGTCGTGCTTCGATTGTGAAATGGTATTTAGAGGAACTGCAAGCTCCCTATGAGTTTCAACTTCTGGATATGAAAGCGGGTGAGCATTTACAGCCTGATTTTTTAGGGATTAATCCTTTCGGTAAGGTTCCCGCGATCGCTGATGGTGATTTTCAATTGTGGGAATCTGGCGCAATTTTGTTATATCTTGCCGACAAATACGAACAGATGAAAACGGTCGAAGCAAGAGCGATCGCTTCTCAATGGGTATTGTTTGCCAATGCGACCTTAGGAACAGGTTTGTTTGTTGCGGAGAGTCGAGAAAAGGAAACTCCAAGATTGCTGGGTGGTTTAAACAAGATTCTCGAAAATCAAACTTATATCGCAGGTGATCTATTCACAGTTTCCGATGTAGCGGTTGGAGCGATTCTTGGCTATGCCGTGTTAATGCTGAAAATGTCCTACGCTGACTATCCAGCGATCGATGCTTATCTCAAACGTATCAGCGATCGCCCTGCTTATCAAAAAGCAATTCTGGGCATTTCGTAACGCAATCCGCACAACGAAGCAGAGAAAATTTTTTAAAAGTGCTGCAAAGCAACACTTTTAAAAAATTTCTTGCTGTAAATAATTTGTTGATGGCTAAACAGGTTGAGAAGGGAAATAA
>JBAXTW010000046.1:0-32200 GCA_037129985.1 Pseudanabaena sp. ELA645
CCGTGCCAATAGCAGACAAAAATGATTTGAAACTCATGCTTAATATCCCTAATAGAATAGCTAATTGAACTAAGCGTTATAGATACTTAGAGACTTAACAAAGTTCTATAATTTATATAAAATAGTACTTAAAAAAAGTCCCCGACTTCTAAGCATCTCGTAGTTGGAGAAACCCCCCAAAAACTAGACCAAGCCTAGCTTAATGCATGACATATCATATTGTCAAGTTTGAACCCGCAACTCCCCGCAACTCCGCAACTCCGCAACTCCGAAAACGATTTGAAAGAATTGGCTATTGTTTAAATTTGATGTAGAATTTTTAATTAAATCCACATCACCGAAAAATTATTATGACAAGTGATTTTGAATCAGCTTCTAATTCTTCCCTGTCATCGAGTTCTAACAATCAGTTTGCTTTTTATGTATTTGAATCCTTGATCGTTATAGGCGCATTTGCTGTTGCAGCATTCACGTTAACGATGGAAGATCCCAAAACAGTTGTCTACGGAGTAGTTGGGTTGCTATCTCTAATTCTTTTGCTCATTTTAAATCGAAAGTCATTGAATAACCTCAATCAAAAAACTAAACAATTGGAAAACCAGAAAAAAGCTGAGTTGTACAGTTATCTTACTAATTCTACTGGGGGAGATGACGTTACTGCAATAAATCTCATCCGTTCCAGAGCTATTCAGTATTCTCAAGAGTTAATAGATGACTACAAAAAGCTTCGCCAAAATTCTAGGAACTTCTATTATGTTTTTCAGATTTCCACGATTGTGCTATCAAGTTTAACTCCCATCTTGGTTTTACTGGATAAAGTTGATGTTTCTATTCCTGCGATTAAGTGGTTACCAGTGATATTTCCTGCGATCGCTGCGATCGTCACCAGCATTTCCACATCGTTTCCACTTCAAGAAACTTGGGTATCAGCAAATACAGCCGTGGAGTTGTTGGAGGCGGAACAAGAGAAATTTATTTTAGGAGTTACTGCTGATTATCGTTTTTATGACTTAGCCGATGATCCACATCAACAAAAACAAAAGGTGTTGCAATCAGTTGAAAGCTTCATGCTTCAAGTGAATCAAATTCATCTAAAACAAGTCCAACAATCAGTTAAACCAGAGAAAAATACAGATTCTAATCAATCGAGCGCTGAGTCAAATAGTTAACACAAGTAGCTACGCGCAATTAAATATAAAATCTCAAAATCTCTAGCAAAAGCGCAGGTTTTCCTAGGGATTCTGTTTTTGTCTTTTAATTTTGCCACGCACTTATCTATTTGTAATCTATATTACATAAAATGAAAAGACACATTAAAAAAGCTGTAAAATTATTTTTAATGTGTCTTTTTGTGTAAAAACATCAAATATTTTTGTCAAAGATAATAGACTTATCCTTAAATTAAACTGAGTTATATTAAACTGATAATCTGATTGAAATTTATCTGACTTTTGGGCAATTTAACCTACAAAATTTTATAATTTGATGGAAATTTGTTGTTCTAAGCATGTTATGTAATCCACATCAGTCTTATCAACCTGTCCCAAAAATTGCCTTGCATAGGCGCTCAGCGACTCGACATAACTACGCTGTCCCTCCGCAAAAATCGTATCAAAGGCGAGGGATGACTTGCCAGAGCCAGATACACCTGTAAACACAATCAGGCGATCGCGGGATACCGTAATAATTCGTAAATCAGCAAATGTGTCTTGCAATTGCGCTTTCCATTGCTTAGAAGCAGTCTGATCACCCATCACCATTAGCGATATGGGATAGCTTTCAAATAAATTATAAATTACCAACCTTGGCGATCGCCTCTTCAGTAGGAATAATCGCCTGAAAATGGAGCTTCCGATCCAAGCCCATAACCGCGACACCACATTTTTGTTTCCCTGGATCAAAACCTATTAACACAGATTTTCTAGTAATTAATAATTCGTAATTTGTAATTCGTAATTTATTGCAGGGTAAACAACCGCGATCGCGACAGTCTATCTAACCAAGGCGCAAGAAATTTTTCGTTAACTTGCTGTTCTTGGGGATCTTGAGTCTCAAAGGGGTGGGGAGCTAAACCGCGCAGCGCCGCCGTGGTTACGCAAAACATCGATTTTTGGAAAGAAAGACAAATCTTAACCAGTAAGTCTTCTTCGCCCCGATCGCTATTTTGATAAAAGTGATGTAAATAATCAGGCAGATGATGGCGCATATCCTGCATTAATAAAGTCGGTGGAATCCCTGAACCGCCTACTGGTAATGGGTCAGCATAAAGAACACCGTAATTAAATTGGGAGATTTCTGGGGAGATTTGATGTTCTTGAGCGTTATAGGAAATCGTGCCACGAAAGGGGAAAGAACGGAAAAATACGGCTTCAACATAGGGGACGGCGACATCCATCAAAAAGCTTAAGTTTGCGGACGCAGGCACAATCTCATGAGTGTCACCATTAATAATTACTTCATATACATAGGGAACACTGGCGGCGGCGACTAATCCATCTTGAACATGTTTAACAACATCGGGAATACTTTTGATCTCGCCACGATCATAGCGATCGCTTAAGTCCAAAAATAACGGTGACATGAATGACCAAAAATAGCCGAGAGCGCTGTAGTAGGTCATTAACCGCACCTGCTCTACCAAAAAATCTGGAAATAAACGATGCATTAGCGCCATGATGGGGTTGCCTTTGACCTTAGCAGCGATCGCTTTTTTAGCAAGGGGCTGAAATGTCGGTGAATCCAAATAGGTGTCAAGTCCGCCGCCGCCATGCCAAAACATCGCCTTCATGCAATACTCAGCAAACTCAAGATTAATGCGATCGTGCCACCAATGTCGTCCCAGTTTGCCAATGGAAATATCCCCATTAAAAAACTTGAAAAACGGAAAAATTTCCAAAAATTGATATTCAGAAATATAGGTAAGATTTCGATAATATGCACCGAGAACAACCCCATAACTTTTGAGAATGCCGACAACCTCAAGCACGTTGTCAGGAGAGTCTGGCAGTAGAGCGCCGCCCTGTTCTAAGCGATGCTTTACCGCAGCGAGAGATGGTTCGAGCATTTTGTCTGGAGTTAATACGGTCATGGCCAAAATTCTAAAAAATTTGTGATAGGGGACAAAAAAAGTTTGGTAATAAAGGAGAAGTCAAGGTATCTTCAGCGAAGAGAGTTACCGCGAGATTGAGAATACCATTATCGCGGCGATAGATTTCTAGTTGCTTGGCTCTCCAATCGGCAATCCAATATTCCAAAACACCCCGCACTGAATAAAGCTTTAACTTAATCTGGCGATCGCGTTTCTCATTTTCTGTACCCGATGACAGTACCTCGATCGCTATATCGGGCGCACCGCGAAAATGTCCAGCATCATCAACTAAAGCCGCATATTTCTCCTTACTCATCCAAATGACATCAGGAATTACATCATCATTATCGCCAAAAATTACCCCTGCGCCAATTACGGCGTAGCCCATTTCGGTTATTTTCGACCATGACTTTAATTCGTAATAGAAGTTACCACAGGTATCTTGATGTTTGTTGTGGGGCGCTCTGGTCACAAAAAGTTCTCCATCAATGATCTCATAACGGCTGCCATTGTCGGGCAGTAGCTCCAAGTCGGCACTTGTCCAAAGTTGTTGACTGGCAGTTTGGTTGGAGGTAGTGGGAAGAATGAGAGGCGGGGCGATCGCTTGATTCATGATGTTTTCCTGATTGAGTTAACCAGTTTAATTGTTTGCCCAGTTTTATTGTTTACATTGCATCGCTTTGATATTTTACGCTGAATGATCCCTACGGGTAAGAGCGATCGCGATTTGAATTTGGCAATCTCAATTAGAGGTATCGATTTAGCGGGTTATACTAAAAATATTCAGCAGCAAAGGTAAAGCGATGATCCAAACTTTAGCTAAGGTAGAAAATCAATGTCTGGTTAAACGTGCTGTCACTTGGGAGCAATTTAAAACCTTGCAATCCGCCTTTGATGAAATTGGTGGTGTGCGGATGGTTTATTGTGAGGGAGAACTAGAAATTATGGGTATTGGGCGGCTACATGAAAAGATCTGTGCTTTGCTTGGATTGCTGCTAGGGCGATACTTTATGCTAAAACGCATACGGTTTGTGGCTACAGGAGCATATACCCAAGAATTACAAGATACTACAGAGTTTCAAGCCGATCTTTCTTATAACTTTGATACAGAAAAAGATATTTCCGATCTATGTGTTGAGATTGTCGTAACCAGTGGTAGCACCAAAAAGTTAAGAAAATATCAGTTGATTGGAGTACCAGAAGTTTGGTTCTGGCAAAATGGCAAAATTCGTATTTATAGATTAGAGAATAGCGGATATGTGGAAGCCAAAACAAGTGTCTGGCTGCCCGATCTAGATATTATCCATTTAGAACAATGTTTGTTAATGGATTCGCAGTTGGATGCAATGACCGCTTTTGAAGAAAAATATGCTAATCGATTCACCTAATTCTTCTTCAAATTTATCTTTTTTAATAATGATTTAGCAATAATGCCGCCCTAAATAATTTTTTCTATTGGCTATTGGCTATTGACAACGCCTAAAATAACAAGCCAACTTAAAATCCTGTACTGCAAAACTACAAGGTAAGCGACTATCAAACCTTACCAGATCTGCAATTTCAAGGATCTAATAAGGATCTAATAAGGATCTAATAATATTGTTAATTGAATATGTATAAGAGGAAACATGAAAACTAAACTTCAACGCATTGCTCATTTGCTGCTCGTACTCGTAGCAGCATTCTCAATCTTTACAGGTGGCTTGCTGCTCAATGCTCACCCTAGCTATGCTTGGGAATATGACTCCTATCACGACCCTGATAATTTTGATCGTAATCCTGACCGTACCGTCCAGCGCGCTAGCCAACGCGGGGCTGATCTGAGAGGTTTTATCATGGAAGATCTTTACTGGGAAAATGAGGACTTGAGCGGTGCTAACCTGAGCGGTGCTAGACTGAGAAAAGCTAGACTGAGCGGTGCTAACCTAAGCGGTGCTAACTTGGCTGATTCTTACCTAAGCGGTGCTGACTTGTCCTATGCTAACCTGAACCGTGCTAACCTGAGCGGTGCTAACCTGAGCGATGCTAATCTGAGGGGTGCTCAACTGAATAAGGCTAACCTAAAGGGGGCTAACCTAAAGGGGGCTTACACGTCCAGTACTAACCTGAGCGATGCCGACCTGAGCGGTGCTGACCTAAAGGGGGCTAACGTGAGCGCTGGTACTGACCTGAGCGGTGCCAACCTGAGCAGTGCTGACCTGAGCGGTGCTAAACTATTGCTTACGCTTTATAGCCGCCGCACTATATTTCCTGATAATTTTGATCCAAAAGATCATAAAGAACCTGAGTTGCTTTTAAACGAAGAATAATACAAACTAAGCTTCATATAGCAATCCTAGACGGATTGAGTAGGTGGGGGTGTGGGCTTCGCCCCCATGCAGGGGTTTTACCCCTAACCCCTCTCACAAATCTCACAAATCACTTGTGATTGCCATAGTACCTCAACTCTCACAAGCCCACCCGCGCTCCGCAATCCATACTTTTTGCATTGCGATCATACTAAAAATATTCAGCAGCAAAGGTAAAGCGATGATCCAAACTTTAGCTAAGGTAGAAAATCAATGTCTGGTTAAACGTGCTGTCACTTGGGAGCAGTTTAAAACCTTGCAATCCGCCTTTGATGAAATCGGTGGTGTGCGGATGGTTTATTGTGAGGGAGAACTAGAAATTATGGGTATTGGGTTACTGCATGAAATGATATCCAGTTTGCTGGGGATGTTGTTAGGCTATTATTTTTTCATCAAGCGCATTCGTTTCACATCAACAGGCGCGTATACACAAACGATTGAACCGAGGCTTGAGTTTCAGGCTGATTTATCTTTTGCTTTTGGCAATGATCCCGCAAAGACTGACCTATGTATTGAAGTTGTTGTTACTAGCGGCGGGGTTAAAAAGCTCAGAAAGTATCAATTAAGGGGTATTCCCGAAGTTTGGTTCTGGGAGAATGGCAAGATTAGTATTTATAGGTTAGAGAATAGTGGGTATGTGGAAGTTAAAACAAGTGTCTGGCTGCCCGATCTAGATATTGCCCATTTAGAACAATGTTTGTTAATGGATTCGCAGTTGGATGCAATGACCGCTTTTGAAGAAAAATATGGTAGGGGATTCACTTCTTAAGGCTTTAGGCGATCGCTTGTTGCCTACTGGTGATGATATCTTCTTTTTTGATTCCTGCGGCGATGAGTGTATCAACTAATCCTTCCTCAAAGTTGTCTTCTTCGATGATGATTTGGCGATCGCTGTTGTCTTCTGAGATTAGACGAGCGTGAAACAAAATACTATCGAACCAACTTTTTTTATTCCGACTTGTAGCAAGAACTAAAAAATGTCCTGATTCTAGATCACAAACTGGGTAAAGTTTAATTGGTTGTAAGCTTGGTTGATGGATAGTGGCATCCTTTACAGTTTGCTTCAGAATCTCCGTATAGTTTATTGTGTTATCCATTAGGTAATAACCTCCTGATCGATCTAATCAATTTCTTACATTTCTTTAATATTTTACGCTGTGCGATCGCTACGGGTACGAGCATCTTCACCAAAGGCGAACTCACCTCTAAACTTGCTTCAGCCCATGCATTGCGATGCACATTAAACCCATCACTCATAGCGATCGCATATTTTAAAACATCAGTTAATCGAAACGGCATCGCCCAATAAAAGTGATAGAACTCATTAGGATCATCAAAAAATGGACAGTCCCGAAAAGCTTCGGCTTCCGATTTAGTTGGTGAATTATTAAAAGTCAGGAAGAGATCATCGATCGCTTCACGCAGTAATTTCGGGGATTTGAGGGAGAGATTGAGGGCAAGGTCATTAGGCGATCGCTCGACCAGATTCCGCACAAAGGCAATAATATTTAGCTGAAAAGATTTTAATCCCCAATCCAGAGCAGGTTGATTTTGAGAATGTTTAAGAACTGGAACGACCGAATAATCAGGCTGCAAAGCATAATCTAATGTCGTGCCTTCACAACCTGCACAAAAAACTTCCATCGCCGAAACATAGCGATAATCAATTTCATTGCGAAATCCAATGGAATTGTTTAAGTTAAAGAAATAGGCGATCGCTTCTCCTTTAAACTTTTGTCCGCCCGTAGGTTTATCCAACGCAAAATAGAACCCAACGGGATATCTAGTTCCAAATAGCTCAAAGGCATTTTCAAGCGAAACTTGCAAACTACCGCGCCAACCAACATCAACCAAACCAAATGCTTTTCCGTCCAACATTTTTTCCTGTTGCAGATAGGCTTTTAAAACTTCCCGCTTCTGCATTGCCACAGCCAAAACTAAGCTATGTAGATCTTGATTTGTTTCTAACTTGGAACGCAATGCAAGTCTTTCCTTAGCCGATAGATTTTGTGTCCAGCGATCGCAAGGATAGCCCACCTGCTCAAAAATTGGCTGTGCCGATGCTTGATCCAGACACATCCGCGCCAACAAACTCTCAATCGTAAAGATATCCGTATCATCAAACATCCATTCCCAAAATGCTTTGTTAATCTTGGTTAATCCTGGCATTCGTAGCGCCTGA
Source organism: Pseudanabaena sp. ELA645 (assembly GCA_037129985.1). Classification (GTDB taxonomy): domain Bacteria; phylum Cyanobacteriota; class Cyanobacteriia; order Pseudanabaenales; family Pseudanabaenaceae; genus Pseudanabaena. Next base: position 7,619 of record JBAXTW010000046.1, read on the forward strand.
CGACTGACATAGAGATAACGCAATTCCACTTCTGGATAAATCTTTGGTGCAAGTTCTTGAGCAATCTTTAATAGGATTTCCCCATCCCTAGCCAAAAAATAGATTCGTGCTAGTTGCCGAACTTGAGCCTGTTGCAAAATCCAGATCGTGTATGCGGTCAAAATCGGTGCGGCAACGGAAACCGCAATATCCCGCAGAATTGCTTGTTTGGGTGTTTCTGCCCTTTCGCTCAGCCGCGTATATCGCGAAATCCCTGCCCAAAGCGAAGTAATTCCATTTGTTTTTTGAGCATATTTGGCAAATATCTCTTCATAACGATTGGGATTAGCATCGTTAATATGCACAGTATTAATTTGCAATGCTTTCGGCTTAGTGATATCAGTATGGCGATTATTGCCAATATGAACTAGATCCTTCGGCTTCAGACTTAGTTCTGACATAACTTTTAAGAATAGATCGCCATTCCCCTTAGACTTCCGCCATTGTCCAGATACATATAAGCGATCGCCTTCTTGCCAAAATCCATGTTTTCTTAATTGCGATTCCAGAAACTCTTGAGGCAAATACATATCCGATAGAAATAATATCTGGGAATGCGATCGCCTTGCTTCTGTAATTAAATCATAGGCTTTAGGAACTGCGACTAAATATTCACTTTCGACAGTTAGTTCCAATTCTTGGATTTTATCAATGATTTCCAAGGGAATTTCTAAGCTATTACCAAGTTCTCGATAGATTTCATCAAGGCTAACTTCACCACCTTCGTAAAATAAACGCGATCGCTGTTCCGCATTAATTCGCAATTCTCGAAAAGATTCAGCCGAAATTTCCAGCCAGCCAAAGTTGATCGCGCGATCAGCACAGATTTTAAAAATGTCGGTGGGATCAACCACGAGTCGGGTGAGAAATGTGTCAAAGATATCAAAACTAGATATTTGTGGCATAGGTGTTACTTTCGGAGGAATTATTTAATTAATGCAAAGGGGTAATTCGTGAATTATATCTACATTTTTTATATCACACTCAACTAAAAACCTCTATAGCGAAGCATCATACTATTGAACTGTTTCATTATTTTTTATTGAAACTTTAAAGCATTCAGATCTTGCGATCGCCTAATCTTCTCGCGCCAAGCGGTAATTCCACCCGTCAATGTGAGTGGTTGATACCCCCGATCGCTAAGCAACTTATTCGCCTTAATCGATCGCATTCCCGATGTACAGTACAAAACAACTATTGGCTTGTCACGATGTTTTTGTTCGTAGCTCTGTAAAATATTTTGCACCTTGGCAAAGCCTTCCCCAGCCTCAATTTCTGAAAGCGGCACAAGCTGACTATTACCAATATGATCTTCTTGATATTCTTCTAGCGATCGCACATCGATTAAAACAACAGATTTCAACTTACCGCTAGCTAACTCAGTAACTGAAATTTGCGGCGTACTCAAACTTTGGAAATAGACGGGCAAACTCATCTGCTGTTGATAGGCGATGATACTCATTGTCCCCACACCTATGATGATCACAGCAACAACTAACAGAATTAGATATCTACGTCTAAATATAAATTCCTTAAATTTATTATTTTGTGAGTTTATCTCGGTTGGTAAGTCCATTAGCTCTTCTTTTTTGGAGTAGATAATTAAATGGGTAAATAAAATGACTCAAATAATTAGTCTTAATATTTATACCTGTTCCATATTCCTTGGGTAGTTCTTGATTTGGCATGTAGTAAGTACCGAATATATAATCAATGATCGGTAACTGTACAGCTAGATTTTGAGCAGAATGTTTAGGATAACGATCATGATGCCAATGATGAAACTCTGGTGTCGCAATTATCCATTTTAAAACTGGAAACTTTACGCGAATATTCGCATGGATAAAAAAGGCGATCGCGCTAGAGAATATGCCATAAATTGCAAGAGCTTCAGTTGAAAAGCCAATCCAGTAAAGGGGAATTATCTGAACAGCTTTAGTAGCAATTTGCTCAAATGGATGAACACGAACAGTAGCAAGCCAGTCAATGTTGGTAGAACTATGATGGATTGCGTGAAACTGCCATAGCCAAGGCACGGTATGTAATAAACGATGTAAAAAATAAAAACTGAGGTCGCCAATTACAATTGATGCTAGAAACTGTAATTGGAGTGGCTGCTGAGATACAAACTCAGATAACAAGGGTATAGAACCTTGTTTTATTAATGTAAATAGAAGGAGCATATATAATGCTCCTCTACTAATAAAATATCCTGAAAAATAATAACAAATATCCGTAATCCAGCCTTCTCGCCACAATTTTTGTTTATGTATTGCCAATAAATTCTCAAGTGGCCCAAATACAAAAATCAAGATCAATAAGCCTTGGATAGGGTTGGGAATATCTAACATTAGTTAAAGCCATTTTTTTAGGTTTTATATTTAATTGTGTCTAGCTACTGAGCAACTCCTTCAGCACAAATTGGTTTTCCGTTTTGTAGAATCGGTTTAAGCAATTTTCTCTTGACACCCTTTTCCTGTGATTCACACACAATAGGGACAGTCGTTAGCTCTTTTGTAGCATTTTGCTTAGGTTCAGTATCTTGAGACGACTGTTTATTCTCATTCTCAGATACGAGAAATACAGCACCAACAAAGCTTTTTGCCTCATCAACCTTAGGGACTGCATATTGATAGCTGACCATTTCAAAGCTCTGCAAGTCATATTTATAGTTGGTTGTCTCTGTCTTAACTCCTAAGTTCAAATCTGGAATGGATGTCCCAAAGCTCTGATTTTCTACCCAAAAAGCCTGTTGCCCTCTGTTCATGCTACCCACATAGGTCTTCCCCTCAGAACTCTTTGCCCTATTTCCACAACCCACAACGGATGGCCATGATAAGAAAATTGCCACCAAACCGAACAGACTAGACAAAGAAAAAAATATCACTACCTTTGAGCGCGTAGAGAAGCTTTTTTTCTTAGGTAGTGTTTGCTCTTGAGGCTCTTCTATTTTTAAAACATTAGGCTCTTCCGTCTCGACTTGCCCCATCATTTTAATCACCTTAATATACAGTTTTCGATATTGAGTGAGTTCAAACTCATGGAAATTTGCAATTTAAAATCACTTTATACTCAATCATGCTCTACAAATCAAAAACAAGGTGCGATCGCGGTCACATTTGCGAAACATTAGGATTTTGCGATTGATCTATTGATTTTCGTTGCTCAGATATTAACCCTAATTAATTTATATTATTTATGGATTAAAGTTTTTTAATGTTTTTTCTGCATTATTTTTTGGTTAGATATTATATATCAATCTTTGTAAACAATTAGAAAATACAAATAGTGATTCACAAATATTTGATTTGCCAGAACCGTTTGGTCCGATGAAGACTGTTACTGGTTCGAGGTCGATTTCGGTATCAAAGAGGCTCTTATAGTGTTGAACTTTGAGTTTAGTTAACATCTGCTTGACGGTTGAGGTTAAATATTAAATTAGAGTCTTACTTTACTTTACAGGTAAGCGATCGCACATAAACTCAAAGCCTCAGTCCACTCCACGATCGCCCCGTAAGTATCACCAGTTTGTCCGCCGAGTTGACGATTAAACCATGCACCGATTAGCCAAGCAAAACTAAAACCAATTACCGTCACACCAATTCCTAAATAAATTGATTGATAAACATAGGCGATCGCTAAATTCCCCATTGTTAACAAAATCGCGACTAGCCACACTTGCCAATGATGCAAATCCTCCTGATGAAATTTGCCCTTACCGATCGCCTTGAGATAGGGATAAGCCATAATTGCGCGTAACTGTCCCCATCTTGCCCATGCCCAAACGCTAGTCAAAATCCAAAAGCGGTGATCTTTAATCGCAGCCAGCGCAACAACTTTTAATAACAAAATCACAATTCCTGCGATCGCTCCAAATGCGCCTGTATTACTATCCGCCATCACCTCAAGACGACGATTGGGATCAGTAACAGCTAAACCATCGGCGGTATCCATTGCTCCATCAAGATGTAAACCGCCCGTGATTAATAATCCTAATAAAATCGTGAGGAGCGATCGCAGATAAATAAATTCTGGCGCGGGTTTTATTAGTTCTAAACAAAAGTCGAGAGAAGCGATCGCGCTACCAATGAAAATACCGATCAAGGGAGCATAGAGAGCAATCCCTCGAAAATCTAATGTTCCTTGAGGGCGCAGGGGCAAACAAGTATAAAAAATTAGTGCTGCTTGAAATTTTCGCCAATAATACATTTAAGTAGAGAGCATGAAGCCTATTTTCACTTTATTATGTGTTCAATTGACCATAGGATAGAGCATTGATGCTGATATTAAAATGCTTTGTAGGATATGGGAAATCAACGACCGATCGGTGTGGATTTATTTGCAGGTGTGGGTGGCATGACATTGGGTTTTGAGCAAGCAGGATTTGATGTGCTTGCTTCAGTGGAGATCGACCCGATTCATTGTGCTACCCATGAATATAATTTCCCGATGTGGACAGCGATTTGTGCCAGCGTTATAGAAATATCAGGCGAAGATATTCGCAAAAGATCGAGAATAGGCGATCGCGAAGTTGATGTAGTTTTCGGAGGACCACCCTGCCAAGGTTTTTCACTAATGGGGAAACGCGCCTTCGACGATCCACGCAATCAGTTAGTCTCACATTTTATGCGTTTAGTTACTGAACTCAACGCCAAGTATTTCGTAATGGAAAATGTCAAAGGGTTGACAATCGGCAATCATCAACATTTTGTGGACGAGGTAATTGAGAATTTTGAGAAAAATGGTTATCAGATTCTCAAACCCTATCAAGTTCTCAATGCTTCTCATTTCGGTGTACCTCAACATCGTGAAAGACTATTCTTAATCGGTTGCCGTCAAGATTTACCACTTCCCAATTACCCATCACCAATTACCAAACCTGCCAAAGCCAAACGGATTCCTAAAGAACTTGCAAATTTGCCAGATAGTCCAACCGTAAAAGATGCGATCGCTGATTTGCCTGATGTGACTAAATATCAAGAATTAAGCGATCAAGATTGGTGTGTAGCCACCTATCGAAAGCCGCAAAGTCTCTACAGTGAATATTTACGCAATTTAAAACCCGATCCCCATAATCTCGCCTATCCACGCAAATACGATCCTAAATTATTGACTTCAAGCATTAGTACTTTGCATAGTCCCACTTCGATCGCCCGTTTTCGTTCTACAGCTAATGGAAAAGTCGAGAAAATCAGTAGATTTTTAAAACTTGATCCTGATGATATCTGTAACACACTCAGGGCTGGCACTCCCAGCAATCGCGGCGCATTTACAGCACCCCGTCCGATTCACCCCGAACAACCACGCTGTATCACTGTCCGCGAAGCCGCAAGATTACATTCCTATCCTGATTGGTTCCGCTTTCACAGCACCAAATGGCATGGATTTCGCCAAATTGGCAACTCTGTCCCGCCATTATTAGGGAGAGCCGTCGCTACTCAATTTTTGGAGGTTTTAGGCGTAGAACTCAGACCACCATCTGAAGAAATTATTCTAAAAGATTCTGACATATTAGAAATTAAAATGGTAGAAGCTGCCCAAAGGTATGATGTTGATCCCCATGTAATAGAGCCGAGAAGAAAAACATTATCAATTAGCTTACCTGACCATAAACAGCTACCCGAATCAGACGGAACCTTTGTGAAAAATTTTCAGTAACACCCACAAAGTATTGTTTTAACTAGCTCGATCGATAGGAATTAATCCTGATGAAATTTGATCGGGCGATCGCTACCATCGCACTTATTGCTAGTCATTAATATTTTCAAGCCAATTGCTTAAATCTTCCAAATTTTCTAAATCAAACAAAGCTTCACTCAATGAATCTAATTGTTCTGGCGCTAACCCGTGCAACAGAACTTTAATTTCATCTGGTATAGCATCTAGTTTGCGAGAAAGCAGTTTTAGCAAAAGCTCGCTTTTCCCCTCTTGCACACCTTGAGCCTTGCCTTCCTCACGCGCTGTTTCGATGACACCATTCATGTCTCGATAATACTTTAAGCTGCTTTCATAGGCTTCCCTTTCTGCTGGAGAAAAGTTCGTAATCCGTGCAACTTCAAACAGAGTGTCATCGTTTTTATCTTCATCAAAAACAAAGTCTAAAATGCCGATAGTGTAAACTGGATCAAGTTTGTAGTTCCAATCTCCTTTTTCTGCTTGGTCTTGAATGGGAAAAGATGCGTAGTAAATGCTGCGGTCTTTGAAATAATTATGTTTAGCCTTTTGCATTTCCACAATAAATTTTTCACCCTTTTCGCTTTGACAATAAAGATCAAATACTGCTTTGCGATCGAGTGGAGTATTGCCAAGGTTTTCACTACTGCGATAGGTGAGATCTTTGACTCGATGTTGGGTTGGTAAGATTACATTCAGGAAATCAATCAACAGTCTTTTGTTCGGCTCGTTTCCAAATAGTCGTTTGAAGCCAAAGTCTGTGAGTGGGTTGATATAGCGATCGCCGCTAAGACGAGGATAAAACATGGTATTACTCAGAGCGACTAGCGCCATAATACAAGATTGACTAAACTACACCAGCTTGAAAAATTTGATTTACGGTGAGACTTAATTCTGGAAAGGTTTGCGAAATTAGGCGATCGATATCTCTAAATTTGCTAATTTGATATTCTCCATCCACCAAATTACAAACTGATATAGTCGGCTGTTTGGGATTACCAATAAAATTACGCCCACCCAAAGCTGCATAATCCACAAGCCAATATTCAGCAATCCCCATTTCTTCATAATCAGCAAATTTTGCATAGTAATCATCTCGCCAATTAGTAGAGACAATTTCGATCGCTAAAGGTATGGATGCACCCTGACTCAAAACTGATTCTTTTTTCCATCGTGGTTCGTTAGGTAAGTTGGCTCGGTTTACGACCAATAAATCTGGAAAGTATCCAGAGTCTTTGCCTTCAGGTCTGACTATAACTTGATTAGGAATGCCATAGGGTAGTCCCAAGCGTTTGATTTCAAAGGGGATTTCTACACCCAAGAAGCTTTTAACTTCTTCATGTTCTCCAACTGGTTGAGCCATTTTAATAATATTTCCATTATGTAGTTCGTAACGCACTCCAGAGTTTTCGGGAAGAAATTCGACGAATTCATCAAAGGTCGTAACTTTAGGTAGGGCTTGGAGCATCATGGCTGTTATGGCTTGCTGACGACAAAAAATATAGTTGCGCTGATATTCATATTATCTCAAATGCAATTAAAGCCAAAAGTTTGGGCGGGCTTTGCCCGCCCAAACTTTTGGCTTTCTGTTAAAAAATTCAAGCTAGATTGGTTAAGATAGAGAAAATATTTTTATAAAAAATTTGTATAGAGAGCATGATAAAACAGCGCCGTATTTGGTCTTGGTTCACAATTGGATTATTAATTGGTGTAATAGCGATCGCCGTTCAGTTTTTGGGGATTAGTAGCGCCAATGCGGCGATTACTGACTATTTGCAAGAACAGAAATTTTTGACTAACGTTTGGCAAATCGTTAATCGTTCCTATGTAGACGCTGATTTTAATCATCAGAATTGGTACAAAGTACGCCGTAAGTTTGTCAATCGCAAGTTTAATAGCCGCGAAGATACCTATGCCTCTATTCGAGAAATGTTAGCGACTTTGGACGACCCCTTTACGCGGTTTCTAGAGCCAGACAAGTTTAAAAGTATGCAAACTAGCACTTCAGGGGAATTAACGGGCGTAGGACTACAAATCGCTGTCGATGAAACGAACATGGTTACTGTAATTTCGCCGATCGAAGGTTCGCCTGCGGATATGGCGGGAGTGCGATCGCGCGATCGCATCGTTGGCATTGATAATATTCCGACAAAGGGATTGAGCCTTGATGAATGTGCGACCAGAATGCGTGGCAAAATTGGCTCGGAGGTCAAGTTAACTCTGGAGCGACCCCTCGCCGATGGAAAAGGTTTTGAGAATCTGGATGTGGTGCTAAAACGCGATCGCATTGCCGTCACACCGATTATGGCAAAGCTCAATCAAGAGGCAAATCATAAAGTCGGTTATATCCGTTTAAATCAATTCAATGGTAATGCAGCGATCGATATGCAAAAAACACTGCAAAAGTTTGAAGCAGAAGGAGCGGATCGATATGTTCTTGATCTACGCGGCAATCCTGGGGGTCTATTTGACGCAGGGTTACAGATTGCGCGGATGTGGATTTCTGATGGAACTGTCGTGTATACCGTTGATCGTCATGGTGTGCAGGAGAGCTTTGAAGCTAAAGGCGATGCGATTACCAATGATCCCCTCGTCGTTCTGACCGATGGAGGTTCGGCTAGTGCTAGTGAGATTCTTGCGGGAGCTTTGCAAGAGAACGATCGCGCTCAGTTAGTTGGTACAAAGACCTTTGGCAAGGGTTTAATTCAATCTCTATATGAATTGGAAGATGGTGCAGGATTAGCAGTAACGATCGCTAAATATGAAACGCCATTGCATCATAACATTCATAAGCGTGGAATTATTCCTAATGTAGAAGTTGCGCTTACTGAGCCGATTACGCGGAAACAACTCGGAACAAAAGAAGATCCTCAATATGTGGCAGCCCTATCGGTTTTGGATGGAACTTATTAGAGAAATCCAAAATTAGGAGAGGCGCACCCGCAGGGTGCGCCTCTCATTTTGCGATAACTACTGCTCGTTGACGTTTAGCTTCATACAGCAACAAAGCCGCACAAATAGACACATTCAATGACTCAACTCGATCGCTTTGAGGAATCGATACCACATCATCAGCAAGTTCTATTAATTCATCGGATAATCCATTCCCCTCATTTCCCAATAAGATTAAAGTCGGCTGGGTGAAATCATAATCCCAATAGATTTTCTGGGCGCTTGCTACTGTGGCGATCGCCTTAACACCTTGAGATTGCAATTTACGAATATCATCGGCAATTTGATTGGAGGTTTGCATAGCACAGCGAAACCACTGCCCTGCGGTGGCGCGAATAATTTTGGGATTGGTTAAATCGACGCAATCACTACTGACTAATATGCCATCAATCTCAACTGCAACCGACGATCGCACGATCGCCCCAATATTTCCAGGGTCTTGAATTGTCTCTAACGCTAAACCCAATGTCTGAATATTCGCTATTTGCTGCGATGGTAATGGCGCTGCTGCGATCGCCCCATCAGGATTTTTGGTAGTTGCGATCCACTGAAGGACTTCTTCGGAGACAATTTCTAATCGTTCGATTTTATCCGTAGATGCTTCAATTTGTATATATAGCTCTGGATTAGCGGCGATCCACTTTTCAGTGCAGCAAACTATTGAGAGGGGGTAAGCACAGGCGATCGCCTCTGATATGGCATGGGTTCCTTCGATTAAAAAAAGTCCCTGCTCTTTGCGATTTTTTGCACTTTCGCCGAGCGATCGCAATTGTTTGACTAATAGATTTTTGGTACTGGTAAGCAATGGCTAACTCCTGCGAAATCAAAACAAAAGAAAAGTTCAAAAATACCGCAAAGTGGCACTTTTGAACTTTTCCTTGGGCTATAAAAATTTAAGCTTCAGATGTAGTTTCTTCTGCAACTTCTTCAGCTACGACTTCTTCTGCAACTTCTTCAGCTACGACTTCTTCAGGAATTTCCGCTTCTTCCATCGCATCGGGAACTTCATATTCCTCTTCCTCAACTGCTCCTTCAACCACTGCACCTGGAATTTCCATTACCGCAGGAGGTGCATTGAGTTGTTCGCGATATTTCGCAGCCATTTCTTCAGCCTTAGCGTAAACCAGTTGAGGATCTTTGACCATATCACCTGGTTCCGCTTCAAGTTGCTTAGTGGAGAGCGAAATGCGTCCGCGTTCTGCATCAAGGTCGATGATCATTACCTTCACTTCGTCATTGACGTTGAAGACATTGTGAGGTGTTTCGATATGCTCGTGGGAGATTTCGGAAATGTGTAACAAACCACTGACACCACCGATGTCGATGAATGCACCGTAGGGCTTGATACCGCGTACTACGCCGATGACGACTTCGCCAACTTCCAGCTTGTTCATCTTACGCTCAACAAGGGCGCGGCGATGGCTGAGAACGAGACGGTTACGGTCTTCATCCACTTCCAAGAATTTGAGTGGCAACTCTTCACCCACCAATTCTTCCTTGGGCTTGCGGGTGCTGATGTGTGAACCAGGGATAAATCCGCGTAGTCCTTCGATTCTGACCAGTGCGCCACCACGGTTGGTAGCAAAAATGAGCGATCGCACGGTTGCGTCTTCTGCTTGCAACTGACGTACGCGCTCCCATGCTCTCATGTACTCGATGCGACGAATCGAAAGGGTTAGCTGTCCTTCTTCGTTTTCGTCAGCAAGAATGAAAAATTCACGAGTTTCGTTGTTTTGTAAAACTTCTTCAGGTTGATCAACACGATTGATCGACATTTCCTGAATCGGGATGTAGGCTGCTGTTTTTGCACCAATGTCAATAAGTGCGCCTCTCGGCTCGATGCTGAATACTGTGCCTGCAACGATGTCGCCAGGGCTGAAGTGATAATCGTATTTGTCTAAAAGTTTTGCAAAATCTTCATGAGTGAAGCCGACATTGGTAGCTGTGGCAGTTTTGGTCCGATTGATCATAACTAAATTTTTCCTTGTTCCTGTTTTGAATTTATCTGGTTTCCTCCCAGAAATGTAAGAGCATTAGCCATTAAGGTTGTTGCGGTTTACATCCTAAGCCTATTTAGGTTGTTAATATGTTATTGATATTTAGTAAGGTAAATAGGCATAGGTTCGTAATCATAGCATATTTAGGCTGGATTAATAAAGTATTAGCAAATATTTTTTGTTTCGGACAGAGATCGCCGCTTAGTGATGAAATAAATATTAAAAACTAGCTTTCTGGTTCGCTGCTAATTTCAATGTCTAGAGTGTCTTCATCAATTTGGATATACAACACATTTGGTTGGCAACATACCTGACAATCTTCAACATAGGACTGTTGCATTCCAGCACTAAAGTCAACGAATGTCATATTCGTTTCCCCGCAAAAAGCACAGGTGTATTCGGCGGTATCTTGCATGATTTAAAAAATTAGCCGTATTATACGCAATTTGATGGTTGAAATGTTCTGCAAGCACAGAGCGTCGCTTTTCGTGTGGGGATTACAACATAAATGTGTGTGAATCACTGGTTACAGTGTTATTCACCACATTGTCTGATTCGAGATTGCCATCAACTAAGTTGACAATGCGATCAGCCACATCGAGAATTCGATTATCGTGAGTGACCATTAAAATGGTGATCCCCTCTTCTTTTGCCATTTTTTGCATGAGCGTCACCACATCGCGCCCCGATTTTTTATCTAGAGCGGCGGTTGGTTCATCCGCGAGGATTAATTTCGGACGATTTACCAAGGCGCGGGCGATCGCTACCCGTTGTTTTTGACCACCAGAGAGCGCATGGGGCTTATAGTCAACGCGATCGGCAAGTCCTAGCTGACCGAGAATATCTGCCGCCACACCCGCAGGTGGCATATTTCCACTAATACGCGGATAAAGATCGGTGGACATCATCACGTTTTGTCTGGCGGTCAAGGAATAGAAAAGATTGTGCGCCTGAAAAATAAAGCCAATACTTTTACGGATCTGTACTAGTTTTTTGGGATTTAGTCCTCTAAGCTCCTGCCCCAAAACTTGCAGACTACCATCTTGAATTGTGCGTAAAGCCCCAATGAGAGTTAGCAAAGTCGTCTTACCTGAACCTGACGGACCTGTGAGAATCACAATTTGCCCAGAATAGACATCGAGATTGATATCAAACAAGACCTGCTTAAATAAATCCCCTTCACCATAATGAAAGTTTAAATTACGAATTTGGATCGATGGCTCACTATGAGAGGACAAAGATGATGGTGCAGGGGTAAGAGAAGTTTGGAGCATAGTCTAGTAACCTACGAACAAAATGAGTAATTGATCAAATATAAAGATTTATTCAGATTCTTGATGAAGCTCACAGACTATATTAACTATGTTAGGTGGCTTGATTGTCTGTCTACAACCATTCGAGTTAATTATTTATCACGTTAGCTATCTAAAAAGGTTCTAAATTATGGCTTCACGAACCTTCGTCAAGAATTATATTGCTCAATGGATGCAGATGGGTAAATCCGTAAGCTTATCAACCCAAGGCGAGCAAGTTTCGATTTATAAGATTTTGGATGGTGAAGAATATTCGTCTTCATTTAATCAATTATGGGATGAAATTAGTACGACAAAAGCTGATCAAGCTTATTTGGACGGTACGGATCAAACCATTAATGATTTGTTGAGCGATCGCTGGGAGATCATTGGTTGCGCTCGATGCAGCTTACTTGTGCCTTCCCTTGATATCGGTCCAAGAGTTCCTGTATGCTGTCCTTGCGATAACTTACCAAATCATCCTAATCTCGATTTGGTTGCGCCCCATGTTCCAGTCAAGTTATCAACGGCGATAAATGGACTATGCGATCGCCTAATCTCCAAAAATGACCCACAGGAAGATCGCCAAGAACCGCAGGAAAGTTCATCGAATGTAAGTTATTTATCCGCAGCAGAAAACTCACTGGACAAGCATAACTTAAGAAACTCAATTTTCAAACTCCTCAAGGCTGAACGCAATCATGAGATTTAGCGGAGGCATAGTTAAGGTGTTTAGCTGTATTCTGTAATGAGATTGTAGCGATCGCATTGCAAATTTTTTAGTGCGGATTTTCACCTAAGATTTTTAATTATGGCTCGATATGCTTTGGTAATAGGTGTCGCCAAATATAAATCGCCCCTTGGCAACCTAAGCAAAACTGAATATGGAGCTAAGGCGATCGCCGATGTACTCAATCAGTATGGTAATTTTGCTCAGGTTCATTTGCTGACGGGTGATGTGACTACCGAAACACTAGAAGATACTCTGCATGAGTTGTTAACTAATTCTAGCGATCATCACAAAATATTTAACGAAATATTTATTTTTTATGTCGGTCATGCCGTCAGTGTGAGGGGAAGTTTTGGTAAAAAACATGGCTATTTAGCTTTGTCAGATACGCTTATCAAAACTCACAATACTGATAATACGGGAATTGAAATTACGGGAATTGAAAATGCGATCGCCTTGGATGACTTGAATGCTCTAATTAGGGAATCGAATTTAAGTAGTTTATTATTTTTACTAGATGCTTGTCATCGCGACTTATTGCTTGAGGCGAGTCAGGGCTTTTTACAAGCAGAGCTTATTTGCCAGATTTTTGGGGAGACTTTTGGCAAACTTAAGCAAAATTATTTTTTGTTAACGACCTATCGAAAGTTTGAGGACTTTTATACCAATAATAATCAAAGTTGTAGTACGGTCAAGGCGGCGGTGTTGCAGAGTTTGTCTAGCGATCGCGCTGATAATCGAGGCGTGGTCGATGTAAGGGCGATGTTTACCTATGTGGCGGCTGAATTGCAGGGGATGGGGCAGGAAGTGGTACTTTACGGGAATGGTAAACCGCTACGCATTGTTGATTATGGGGGCGCTGAGACGGAAGTAGAAGATATTTGTCCCTATATGGGGTTAAATCCATTTGATAAAAATTCAGCGCAATGGTTTTTTGGGCGCGATCGCACCTTTAGTCGATTGATGCAAAAGATTAATCAAAGTTCTACTCACAACCAATTTTTGTTTTTAATTGGAGCTTCGGGGAGTGGTAAATCATCTTTGGTGAAGGCAAAACTGATTCCTGAAATGCATCGGCGCGGTTATGAAATATTACAAATGCTGCCTTGGACAAGTCCTATACAAAATTTGAAAGGAATTCTAAGTCTGGTCAAAGAGAAAACTTTGCTAGTTATTGACCGCTTTGAAGAATTATTTACACTTTGTGAGCATGAGAGTGAAAGGAATCAGTTTATCGAAAGATTGCTTGAGATTTCCGAAAACCCAGACTCAGACATCATAATTATCGCCACGATGCGAACTGATTTTTTAGCAGAATGTAATTATCCTAATTTGGATAAAATCATTAATGAACAGATGGTTTGGTTGCCTGATCTCACCAGTTTGGAACTAAAAGCCGTGATCGCTAAGCCAGCAGAAATACAAGGATATCAACTAGGTGAAGGTTTGCTAGAAGCAATTTCAGGAGATATTCCATCGCAGCCTAATTATTTACCGCTTCTGCAATTCACCCTACAACAACTTTGGAAAAGTCGCGATCGCCAAAATCGTCTGCTTTCCCTTGAATCCTATCATCAAATTAAAGGGCTTAAGGGAGCTTTAGATGATTATGCTGAAAAAATCTATGCCCTCCAAACGGATTTAGAAAAGGCATGGATGCGAAATATTTGCTTAAAACTCGTCAGCACAAAAAACAACCAAGATATCCGCCAATCACGCCAGACCCTTGTAGAAATGGCTAATGATATTCACGATCATATGGCGATCGAGAATGTCTTGCGATCGCTAATTGAAGCAGAACTAGTAATCCTATCTGAAGAAAATCAAGTTGAAACGATTACTCTAGCCCAAAAAGTATTAATAGAAGCATGGTCGAGATTTAAAGAATGGTTATTGGCAGAAAGAGATTTGCGAAGACTAGGCGATCGCATACAATCCGCTTGGCAAGCATGGGAAAATCATGATCGCCATGTCGATTATTTATTATCCAATAGTTTGATCTTGGAATTGCGCGAACATTTGCGAAAACATTGGCAAAACGCAAAAAGCATCCTCTCTCCCACCTTACAGAACTATTATCAACAAAGTGAACAGAATACTAACGATAAGATCGTCTTGGTTGAACGCAAGTTAATGGAACTACAATTGCGTGAACAGGTAATCAAAATTGCTGATTTACTACCTACCCAACCTTCCAAGGCTTTGCAACAAACGATTGAGATTACCGAAACCTATTTGAACGATTCACCGCCAGAAGTTATTGTTCCTGTGCAGAGTTTATTGCGATCGCTCGTAGAAGTTGCTAGAGAAAAGCAATGTTGGCATGGACATGAGCAAGGAGTTTGGGCGATCGCCATCAGCCCTGACGGAAAATATATTGTGTCTGGCAGTGATGATCAAACCTTGCGTCTATGGGACTGGCAAGGAAATCAAATTGGAATCTTTCAAGGACATGAACAGGCGGTGAGAGCCGTTGCTTTTAGTCCAGACGGTAAGCAGATTATTTCGGGTAGCACCGATCAAACCCTGCGTTTATGGGACTTGCAAGGGAACCAAATTGGTGAACCATTTGAAGGGCATGAACAGGGGATTTGGTCAGTGGCGTTTAGTCCCGATGGTCAAAAGATTGTCTCTGGTGGCGATGATCAAACATTACGTCTATGGGATTTAGCAGGAAACCAGATTGGCGAACCATTTCAAGGGCATGAAAATTGGGTCTGGTCAGTTGCCTTTAGTCCCGATGGCAATCAGATTATTTCTGGTAGCAATGATCAAACCCTGCGATTATGGAACTTGCAAGGAAATCAGATCGGCGAACCGTTTCGAGGGCATGAGCATGGAGTTTGGGCGATCGCCTTTAGTCCAGATGGTAAATATATTATTTCTGGCAGTTCGGATCAAACCTTGCAATTATGGGATTTACAGGGTCATGCGATCGGTGAGCCATTTCAAGGACATGAAAATTGGGTTAGATCTGTGGCTTTTAGTCCTGATGGCAAACGGATTATTTCTGGCAGCGATGATCAAACAATTCGCCTATGGGATTTGCAAGGTAATCAAATTGGAGAACCGCTTTATGGACATCAGCAAGGAGTCAGAGCCGTGGCTCTTAGTAACGATGGTAGACAAATTATTTCGGGTAGTGACGATCGCACCTTAAGAGAATGGGAAACCGATGGTTATCAGATTGGTGGGGCTTTTCAAGGACATGAGCATGGGGTTTGGGCGATCGCGATTAGTCCAGACGGCGAATGGATTGTGTCTGGTAGTAACGATCAAACCTTACGTTTATGGAACTGGCAAGGTAATCAGATTCGCGAACCTTTTAAAGGACATGAGAATGGAATTTTGGCTGTAGCAATCAGCCCCAATGGTCGGCAAATAGTCTCTGGTAGTGCGGATAATACAATCTGTCTTTGGGATTTGGAAGGCAATCAAATCCGACAATTTCTAGGGCATGAAAACTGGGTGAGAGCGATCGCAATCAGTCCTGATGGTCAATATATTATTTCTGGAAGTTCCGATCAAACGTTGCGGCTTTGGGATTTTGAAGGAAATCAAATTGGAGAACCATTCCAAGGACATGAGCAAGGAGTTTGGAATGTGGCTTTTAGTCCCGATGGTCAACAAATTATCTCTGGCGGTGCGGATCATCGGATTCGTTTATGGGATTTAGAAGGAAAACCTATCGGTAAACCATTTGAAGGGCATGAGAATTGGGTCTGTTCGGTAACATTTAGTCCTGATGGTCAACGGATTATTTCAGGCAGTGCCGATCGCACAATTCGTTTATGGGATTTACAAGGGAATCAAATCGGCGAACCATTTCAAGGACATGAAAACTGGGTTAGAACTGTTGCGGTAAGTCCTGATGGAAAGCAAATCATTTCTGGTAGTGATGATCAAACTATCCGCCTATGGGATTTTCAAGGTAATCAAATCGGTCAACCATTCCAAGGACATAAACATGGAGTGCGGGCGATCGCTTTCAGCCTTGATGGAAAGCAAATCATTTCGGGTAGTGATGACCAAACTTTGCGAGTATGGCGCGGCGGTGACTGGGCTGACTGGTTGGCAATATGTCGCGATCGGCTACAAGATCGCATCTCAATGTAAGAAGCAACCATTTTTCTGAATGCTAAACGGTGCGGTCTTTTTCTCCATGTGACCTTTGCAGTAAATGTATTCCATTTCTATGCTGCTTGCAGAAGTTGTAAAGAGCTTTTAGGCTGTGGCAAAGACTTTGCTTGTTCGCGATAAATCTCCGTATCTCATTTTTACTCCTCCTTGCTTCTATCATTACGGCTGAAAAAGCTTAAATCCAAATAATTGAATCTCAATCAATAGCGATATTTTGCCACAACTCGGCGGCGATAAATCTTGATAGATGTCCTATATTCGTTGTCGCAATTACAACATCTGTAACACCAAGCGTCTTAGCTTGAGCCACCAAGATCATATCGCCATCAATCGTTTTATCACCTGATGTGGGTTGCCCTTGCTGACGTGCTTGCGCCCAAAGTTGGGCAGCTTGACGCATTGCAACCGTTTTAATCGGTAAATACTCAATCAACTTGGCTAAATCATCTAGACGAGAAAGTCCTTTAGTCTTGTTTGCTCGTAATAACTCTCGGCGAACCTCATAATCTGCAATCTCTGGAATGATAATTCGTCTTCCTGCTGTGATATGAGCTTGTAGCCACTGAGCGCAAGCTACACTTTCAAGAGACAGCTTGGGATTGGTAATTAGACCAAGTGGAAGTGGACCAGAATCTAAAACTATGACGCGACTCACCAAGTTACACCCTTCATTTCAACTGGGAATAATTTGCGATCGCTGAGACGATCCTCATCCAATGCACAAATCAAATATTGACCTGTCTCTTGCTGTTCCTCAATATCTTCATCATCGATCCAAGACTGGATTAGGTTAACTGCTTTAGTTTGTTTTTGTCTTAGAAGAATAAAGCTGGTTAATAAATCCAATGTCACAGATTCAATGGACAGCCCCTTTTGATTGGCTTCTTGTAAGAGATATTTCTCAACTTCTGATGGTAGGTTAAGGGGTAACGTCATTGATTTGCTTGAGTGTATTTATTGGTATTTTAACATTCAGATTTTCTGCGATCGCTTTTGTTCAAATTGATTAGGATATGTTGCATTTTGTTATATCAATGCCGCATAAATATCAGCAATTTCTAAATCTGGATAATCTTCCAAAATTTCTTGCATCGCTGCTCCCTTAGATAAAAGTTCCAAAATCATTGCTACTGAAATTCTCATACCACGAATTATGGGCTTACCGCCCAAAATATTGCGATCAAAAGTAATTCTTGATAACAATGATTCATTAGTAACTGACATAAATTGCTCCTCTATTTTCAATATAAGAAATTACATCTAAAGAAATTGTTTACGCAGCTTCTTTGTCAGGCGTATAAAACTCAGCATTTTTGCTATCTAATTGTGAAATGGCTGATTGGATAACATCCACTTCATGTTCAGAAAAATAGACCTCACCGCACCGATCGCAAACAAAGGCAGGAATTGCATCCCAATGTAAGTAATAACCATTTTTCTGAATGTTAAATGGTGCGGTCTTTTTCTCCATCTGACCTTTGCAATAAATACATTCCATTTCTATGCTGCTTGTAAGAGTTGTAAAGAACTTTTAGGCTGTGGCAAAGATTTTTCTTGTTCGCGATAAATCTCAAGATAGCTATCAATTACCTCCTGTCCATGTTTGGCAGCTTCTTCATAAGTATCGCCGTGCGTATGAAATTGCTGAAATGGGAAGTCGGGAAGATGGACAAGATAGCAGTTATCTTCTTCTGACCAGATAATAATCATGCTGTAGTGTGGCATTACTTTAAGTCCTCTAATTTTTTCAATCTTTGTTTAACTTCTTTTTCGAGATAGAGTTTGGCATCATCGCCATCTTTACCTGCGATCGTCAGTGGTAATTCTGGTAATAGTTCATGTATCCAGACTGTATGACTGCCTTTAGCGGGACGATAGGTAAATCCTGCTTTCAGTAACATACTTTTTAATTCTCGAATTTTTTTCGGCATAGGGATTTACTCATGGCTTAATCAGGTGTTCTTCTTTGAGGTAAATTCAATTGGGAATGTAGAAGTATTTGGGAGCAGAAATGTCAACGAAACGATCGCGTGTCTATCAGTGACAATACCAGAAATCATTTATTGACGCGCTCCATTACGCCGCCTAAGGAAGCAGCAACATTGTAACCAATACAAATGCCAAAGAGTCTTGCATAGGGATGTTTTGCCATCAGATTGTGGGCTGCTTTTATTCCTGTTTTATCAACTTCGTAAGCGCCTGTTTCAATATCGACAATTACCATTTTGCCAATATTTTCTTCTGTCTCCACTTTTTGGCGAATGCTGTTTTCGTACAATTGTCTTGCACGATGGGCAACTTCTTCACGGCTTAGAAAAATTGCTTGCATACGCTGGCTCCTGATATCTAGATAAATTTGACGGGGTTAACCTTGCTGTTTACCATGATACCCCAACAAAAATTAGGCGCGGCACATTCATTCGATGCATTTTAATTTTATCTTCTACGCATCGACATCACGCACACAAGCAACATCATGACCAGAATCCAGCAATAACCTCAATAAAGCGCCACTTGCATTCATATCAAGTAAAAATCTCATGATTAGGATGCGATCGCTCTTTCAAAAATCTCCTCATTAGCGACTAGGCGATAAGCATAGAGCAACGCCGCATAAATATCAGCAATTTCTAAATCTGGATAATCTTCCAAAATTTCTTGCATCCCTGCCCCTTTAGACAAAAGTTCCAAAATCATCGCCACCGAAATTCTCATGCCACGAATTATTGCCTTACCGCCCAAAATATTGCGATCGAAAGTGATTCTTGATAACAATGATTCATTGGTAATTGACATAAATCGATCCTCTATTTTTCAATGTAAGAAAACATATCGCTTTCATTCAAATAAATTAGGATATGTTGCATTTTGTTAAAGTATTTACACGATTGGCGATCGCACTTCGTTTCAAGAGCTTGTTATGTCCCATTTGTCGGAACCAATATTAAA
Source organism: Pseudanabaena sp. ELA645 (assembly GCA_037129985.1). Taxonomy (GTDB): domain Bacteria; phylum Cyanobacteriota; class Cyanobacteriia; order Pseudanabaenales; family Pseudanabaenaceae; genus Pseudanabaena. The sequence continues at coordinate 27,391 of JBAXTW010000046.1, forward strand.
CTCCCACTCTACAAATTTTAGTGCAGTCTCAACGTTCGCATACAGATCCCATTGATTGACTGTATCTTCACCATACCAATATCGTAAGTAGCACCAATCACCAGGCTGAAGGTAGACTAATTGCAACCGACTTGGGATTGGATGGTGGTTTGAGTTGAGGCGCATAAAATCTTCCGAGCGCCTTTGATTTGGTGGCAGTTCGAGGCATTCTCCTGATCTGGGTGTCAGTCTTGAGAATCCAGCAACAAGTTCAAAAAAAAGAGCAAGTGCGGCATCATTGTCACCATTACATTCATGGAGTAATCCATGCGCCCAGCCACAAGCCCAAGCATTGTAACGTGTTCGCATAAGCCACTTGAGAAAGTATCTAAAATCAGGTACACCTTCTTCTGAGATTCGATGCACTCCAAGTGCCGCGCAATAACCGTACAAGTAGGTTTCGAGATTACATATTGCTGTATTACCAAGGTACATCGATAGCTTCGGTCGAATCGTCTCAAGGAATTCGTAGATGTTGCATAGTTTGTCTGTAGTCATATGATAGGGCATAAATAATTATATGAAATTGAGTGACTATAGATAAGTCTTTGATTGTATTTAATTTACTTTTTTAGAATTCCGCCTAACTGATCGCTTCCATTCAAATAAATTAGGATATGTTGCATTTTGTTAAAGCATTTTACGAGATGTGCGATCTCGTCCATCATAATTTATGCGCCAAATGCCATTTCAAATAATGGTTAATATCGTTAATTGCATCCTCTATTCTCCAACGAAATTCAGTTTGACAACGGATTTCACGAAGAAGAATAGGCTTCACAAGATGCTTTTCTAGTCTTCGTTTTGTCCTTGCAATATAGGCTAATCCCAAACAGGCATTAGCTCGTACTTTGTCACTTGAGTGATCGGCTAGACGCAAGCATATATCCTGTGCATATTTCCAGTCTGGAAAGTTTTCACCTACTGCCAGTGGTAAGACTATAAGCTCTTCCATAGTTCCATAACTTAATAAATTCTCGATTTCCTCCTTTCTGTTAAGGATAGGAAGAGGCTGGTATATGTGTGGTTGTTCGTGTTCTAAACTGCTCATTACCGTAATTATGGCTCGGAATCCGAAAACCCCGAATATTCAGAAAGGAATAAGTACATGCCTAAGTCAGACATCATTTTCATTGCTTTCGGTGACAGTGCTGCACCACCACCACCTGCATCTCGTCGCCAGCGAAATCCAATATCCACGATATATGATCCGACAAGAAGCTTCTTTCCATTTTCTTCTAGCCACAAAGTTAATACATGAACTTGACTTGCAAGATCCCAATCATCATCACAAATCAAAGCAATCGTGTCCTGCTGTGGGGAGTCATCTCGATAAATGTTGATGGGCATCAAAGGTAAGTAGAGAAAATTGATGAGGTTTCCATTTAGGATAATACACTTGAAATCCAATTGTATCAATCTATATGGGTGGGAAAAAGTGAATGTTGCCACATAGGATACTACTGCAAGGAGATCAGAAAAAATTCAGGTGTTATTTACCAGATTTAATTTCACCTAACCGATCGCCAAAAGGGAAAAATCTAATGGTCGCTTTACCGATTACATTCTCCTTTGGTAAAAAACCCCAAATATGCGAATCATTACTGTGATTGCGATTGTCGCCCATCATCCAGTAATAACCTTTGGGAACCGTTACCTCACGCATTCTGTAATTGGGAACTTCCGCAATATAAGATTCATCTAGAGCCTCACCATTGCGATAGACTCTTCCATTTTGGATGGCAATGCGATCGCCTTCTATTCCAATTAAGCGCTTAATGTATGCCTTGCTCGTATCCTCGATCGCAGGAGAAGCAGGTGGATAGAAAATCAGAATATCGCCGCGTTCGGGTGCTTGCCAAAGTTGAGAGATTTTATCAACGAGAATACGATCGCCTACTTGCAAAGTTGGTTCCATCGAACCAGAGGGAATAAAGCGCGGCTCGACAATAAATGTCCGCAACAGAAAAGCGATCGCAAGGGCGACAACAAAAATACGAATAGTTTCCCCATGTTGTTGCCACCAAGGTTTAACGGAGACTTGCGGATCGAGCTTACTTTCTGTAGACATGATTAATATTTGGGAACGTTTAAATTGCCAGCGCGACTATCAAAAGGCCAGTAGCGAAACATCGCGCGTCCCACCAGATTCTCCTCTGGCATAAATCCCCATGCATGGGAATCAAGACTGTTATTGCGGTTATCACCCATTACCCAATAATTTCCACTGGGTACGTTGAAATAGGGATTGTCTTTACCAGATTGGACATTATCGGGACGGAAGCAATTGGGGCAGAGGGCATCATCTTGAGTCGGTAAAGTGTAATTTGGTGGTGCAGCAATATATGGCTCATTTAAAGGTGCATCATTGATAAATACTTTGCCATCATGAATACTAATGCGATCGCCTGGTAAACCAATCACCCGCTTGATATAGACCTTAGTGGCATCAGGCACAACAGGATTATTAGGCGGATTAAAGACTACGATTTCGCCGCGTTCGGGTTTGCGCCAACGGAAAGAGAGCTTATCGATAATTAGGCGATCGTCGATTAATAAAGTTGGCTCCATTGAGCTTGAGGGAATAAAGCGTGGCTCAGCAATAAATATTCGCACCCCCACAGCCAACAAAATCGCCACTGTTACCGTTGGCAAATTGTCAGCCAAGAAACTTTTGACTGAGTTTTGTTTTTCAGGTACTGGTGGGGCTTGTTTAGGATCGGATGGTGAATTATTAGCGCGATCGCTGGAATTATCAGATGACATAGAAATGCTCGCGGGTATGTATTTATCTTAGAGCCTGTTTTCGCAAAGGCGGCGGTTCGCAGTGTCTTTTCTAAGTTTTGAGCGCACTGGGAACCTCGATCGCCCGATCGCCTGACAGATTAAATTCTTGATGAATCACCTTCAGAGCTTGTTCTGCATGATGATCGCGGACGACACAGCTAACTTTAATCTCGGATGTGGCAATCATCTCAATATTTATGCCTGCATCGGCAAGGGCGCTAAACATGCGGGCGGCAATGCCAGACTGATGGATCATTCCCGAACCAACAATACTGATTTTGCTAATGTCACCATCACATGACACTTCACCATAGCCTAAAGTTTCCGCGACTTGTTTGAGTGCAGTTTCGGCTTTAGTGAGATCAGCGATCGCCACCGTAAAGGCGATTTCGTTAACGCCATGATCGGATTGCGACTGGATGATCATGTCCAAACTAATATTTTGATTGGACAACTGTTCAAAGATTTTTGCCGCCATCCCTGGGTGATCGGGGACTTTCTGAACGGCGATACGGGCGCGATTGCGATCGAGAGCCACACCACGGACGGCGGGATTAGCGCCATCGTCACTAATAGCAATTAAGGATTGTTCTTGGACTGGTACATCAAAAGCAGCTTTTACTGCGGCGATCGCTGCTTCTCCATCAGTTGCAGCAATCACACAACTAATCTTTATTTCTGAGGTAGAGATCATTTGAATATTGATCCCCTTGGAAGCCAGCGCTGCAAACATTTGCGCCGCAACACCCGCACGACCGATCATGCCGACCCCAATAATGCTGATTTTGGCAACATTAGAATCAACGGTTACTAAACTTGCACCAATTTCGAGGCTACGGGTGACGACTTCCGCTAATTGCAATTGATTTTTGGGAATCGTGAAGGCGATATCGTTGACACCCTCAGTTTCTTGCACCGCTTGGATAATCAAATCGACATTAATGCCCTGATCGGCAAGGGATTTAAATAGTTGTGAGGCGATCCCTGGGCGATCGGGTATTTGCAAGAGGGCGATCTTGACTTGATCGTAATCAATGGAAGCGTTTTCCACAAAGCGATTCACTTCAAGGGTCTTCAGGTTGCCCGTGCCGATGCGTGGGGATGTAATCACCGTGCCTGCATCATCGAGCCAACTCGATCGCACGCACATTTTTACACCAAAGTTACGGGCGATCTCCACCGATCGCGGATGTAGCACCTTTGCGCCTAAGCTAGCTAGCTCCAACATTTCATCACAAGTAATTTCCGCAAGCAATTGCGCCTTGGGAACAATACGGGGATCGGTAGTTAAAATCCCCGGTACATCGGTATAAATTTCACAAATATCAGCATTAATCGCCGCCGCGATCGCCACTGCTGAGGTATCCGATCCTCCGCGCCCTAAAGTCGTTACTTCCGCAGTTGGTAATCCCGTTGTTTCGTCAATGGCTACACCCTGAAAACCTGCAATTACCACGACCTTACCGAGATCCAGCGCCGCTTTAATTTGATCGGGTTCCACATATAAAATTCTTGCGCGAGTGTGAATTGGCTCAGTAACTACTCTTACCTGTGTACCATTCATGGCGATCGCAGGTTGCCCCACCGCTTGTAAAGCCATACTTAATAAAGCGATCGTGATCTGCTCACCCGTTGCCAACAGCAGATCGGTTTCGCGCTCCTTCGCCGTAATCTGCTCAAGGGTTTGTGTATGGGTTGCCGAGACTGATTCCGCCAGAGCCACCAGCCCATCGGTAGTTTTACCCATCGCCGAAACCACGACCACAACTTGATTACCCGCCTCAACTGTCCGCTTAATGCGATCGCGTACTGCTTTAATGCGATCGGCATCGGCTACGGAGGAGCCACCATATTTTTGAACTATTAACGCCATTCGTCAGGGAAATTTCCAGTACAGCCTATTTATCATACATTTGAGCGATGGTAATTATCCCTTACGGTTCGCTGATTTTTGAAATAGGTCAAAACATTTGACGGGACAATA
>JBAXTW010000047.1:0-30962 GCA_037129985.1 Pseudanabaena sp. ELA645
TAAGTACCTCGGCTTAATAAAAACCAGAACCCAAAGAAGCTGATTCGCCCGCTTCGCGGGCGAATCAGCTTCTTTGGGTTTTATATTTAGTTGTTATTTATTACATTTTGCTATGTTTAAGTGAGGTGTCTTGTGATAACAATTAATAAGGGATTGCTAAATTTAGGTACTTTCTTATGAAGTCAATAGCCTTTAACTCCGTGACTGCGATCGCTAGTACGATCATTGCTAGCCTGTCCATCGGTTTGACCAGCGTGCAAGCGCAAAATGCCGATCATCTCAAGACCTTATTAGAAAATCGTACTTGTCAGCGCTGTGAACTAAATGGAATTACGGCGACTGGGGCGGATTTACGCGAGTCCTTTCTGGATGTCGCCGATCTGCGTAAAAGCGCTCTTTCGGGTGCAGTTTTAGCTTTCAGCACGATGTATTATGCTGATTTTCGGAATGCCGATCTGAGCAATACCGATCTGAGAAACACTTTTTTGATTAATAGCGACTTAATGCAAGCCAATTTGACTGGGGCAAATGCGCGGAATAGTCGCTGGAAATATGCGGATTTAACCGAAGCAAATTTAGAAAATGCGAATTTGATCGATATTGAGTTGGTTTATGCCAAGCTCAATCGAGCCAATCTCAGCAATGCTTCTTTACGGAATGCGAGTCTCTATGGTGCAGATTTGTCTGGGGCGGATCTTAGTGGTGCAGATTTATATCGCACAGATCTTTCCAAAGCAAATCTTACAGGTGTCGATCTAACTAAAGCTAAGCTTTGTCATACGACTATGCCCGACGGCTCTACTTCTATGCAAGGGTGCATGGAACCCAAATAGCCTGGGGGTATCGGACCAAAATCCAAAAGAGAGTTGCGGAGCTTCGCGCCGCAACTCTCTTTCTGGTTTCCTAATTTAGAGAAAAATTATATGACGATCGCCTCACCATCAGATCCGAACCTAAATCCAACATCCACAAAAATCCGTTGGCTGCAAGTATGGAGCCTTGCTTCAGTGCAGGGAGCGATCACCTTGTCTTGGATTGCCTATGGTATTTATTTACCTAAGTTTATCGAACAAGTCTTTGGTTATCCCCCTAATCAAGCTCAGCAATTTACGGCTTTATTACTGGTACTTGAAAGCGCGATCGGCTTAATTGTGGAGCCATTATTTGGTGGATTAAGCGATCGCTGGCAACGTTGGTATAGTTCGCGGATGCCTTTGATCGTGGCTGGGGCGATCGCTTCTACCGCTTTCTTTATTGGCTTGCCATCGTTGGTCATCTTTGGCGGTGCAAATGAAGTCACGCGCTTTTTACTGCCCTGTCTTGCGGTATTGTGGGCGCTGATGATGGCAAGCTTCCGTAGCCCTGTAATGTGCTTATTAGGTGGTTTTGCAGGATCGTCACAATTACCGATGGCGGGTAGTGTGCTGACTTTGGTGGGTGGTTTGATTGGCTCAATTAGACCGTTAGCGACTAGCTTTATTTTGAGTTTAGGCGCACCTGTCACCTTTGCGATCGCTTCTTTTACGCTCCTTGCTGGCGTGGCGAGTTTACGCACAGCGATGGTTTACATGCCTAAAAAACCTAGTTCCGAACCCGAAGTTACCGAACCAGCCAAAATCAAAGATTTCTTGAGTAATTTAGCGATCGTCTTACTAGTTGGCGCGTTAATTGGGATCGGGATGCGTTTATTAATGGGGGAAGTTTTGCAACGTACCCTCAAAGCCGAAATTGTCGGTTCAACAGGATTACCGATTGGCATATTATCGGGCGCGATCTTAATTTTTCAAGCTGTAATTGCTCTTGGAACAGGGGCGCTTTGCAAGGTGATTGATAATAAACGTTTAATGATGATTAGTTTTGGTGTGATTGCCTTTGGTTTAGGACTGTTATCTTTGAGCTACGGCGCGATCGCTTCAATACTCATCATTGTCTTGCTGCTAATCTGTGTCAGCGCTGTGAACAATGGCATGGTTGCCTTTGCGCTGACAATGGTTCCCAAATCTCTGAGTGGCTTAACCGTTGGGCTTTTCTTTGGTGGTCTTTCTGGAGCGATCGCCCTTTTTGGTTATGTAGTTCCCAAACCTGCGGAGATGCTCTCTACACCAAACGTGATCTTGTTAACGGCGATCGCTTTTCTGAGTGCAGGTATAGCGATCGCTTTTGGAGAGAGGATTACCAGTCATTTAAATAGCGATCTTTAACTAACTTCCCCCCCGTTCACAGCCCTTTTTTCTCCTTCAGCATCTTGGCATATTCTTGATCTGCTAAATCCTGCTCGGTGGTGTAGGCAAGATTGTTTTGATCGATCGCCTCTTGCTCCATCGCAAAGGTACTCGCAAAATCTAATTTTTCGCGCAGAGTCGATGATGGATTTTGCAGTTGCTCAGCGCGAGATGCACGTTTTTGATTGCGATCGCTAATCCCACCATTCAGATATTGCAAAACAAAATAGCGCACTAAAGGCGTAGATAGGAACAGCACGGCGTACCCCAATAAAAATCCATAAGCCGCTTTGATGAAACCTAAGAATCCGACAAGGGACTTGGCAAGTCGAGGATCGCCAATCAAGCTACCAAGATAGAGCGATGCGACTAGATAGAAAATACCTAAACCGATCGCTAGAGTAATCTTGCCTTGGGGAGCTTGGCTAAATTTCCAGAGCTTTTCTTGGAGATACGCACTTTTGGATTTAGATTTGCGCTCAGAAGCAACTTTTTGTAATTCAGGAAATTTATAGGCAAGGGTTCCTGCTTCGCTGACTTCAGGGAAACCATTAAATTTCGATAGTACAGGAATCACAAAATATTCGTCATTCTCGATACGGCTAGTTTCATCGAGATAGGGCGCAATTTGTTCGGCAATGACCACCCCATTGTTACTACGGATCATCGTGGCAATTTCGCGCCAACGTCTTTCTTCGAGACTGGCATTAGGATCGCCATCGCCAAACAAAAATGAAAAGACGCTCTCGAAAAAATTCATGTCATTGGGATCACGTTCCCGCAAACGTTGCGGTTCGTAATAATCACGATCAAACATGATGAACGGATTGCCGAAGGGGTTGCCCCAACCACCTAAGAAAATAAAGCCGCCGCCACCACCACCGCGATCGCTACGGCGATCATCACGATCGTTATCACTACGACTTTGGTTTAAGGCGATCGTCGCGGCAATAATGCCGATGACCACGATCGCGATCGACACAATTAACAAAATGCCAAAAGAAAAGCGAATTCCTACAAATACCCATTTCCAAACCCCTTTCAGTGATTCCTTGACCTGTAGCCAAAAAGAACGACTGACAAGGATTTGACGAAAATTTGGGGCAAATTTATAGGCGATTTCGCCCGACTCCGCCACTTGGATATTACCACCCGTTTCTGAGGCGATCGCCAGCACTTCACGCTGTGCTGTATTCAAATCAAGTCCAGACTGCGCCGCCACATCGCCTATCGTGACCCGATAGTTGAGCTTTTCGACGGCATCGATCACTGCTGTACGAGATGTCATGAGCTTTTATTAAATCTAACTTCTAAACCTATTATGATTGAAATACAGCGCTTTTAAAGCGAGTTACCAAGAGTTGTTGCTCGACTGGGGAACAACTCAGTAATTCACCTATCGATATCAGCAGTTTTAGGATATTTATCATGCAGCAAGAACCAATGGAAGAAAATGAGTCGGATTTTTTGTTAACCTCTGCACAGGAATCCGCGCTGCTTTTGGAATATGGTGCTAGTGATGACACGCAAGAAAATCTTCAAGATGCCGATCAGCCAGACTCGATCAGGGGGGCAGATGAGCAGAAGCAAAATCTCAAGTCTAATAGTGAACTGACCAATGCTTTTCACAATCATTATGTGGGGTATATGGACTTGTTTGGGGATCAGCAGACGGTGATGAAATATCTCGATGCTCATCAGGGGTGGTTTCGGCGGTGCGCTCATCCATTTAAAGCCGATCCGATTGGCGAAACGGGTTATGCGATGGGTGTGGGCAAAGTGGGCGCGATGGGATTTCAGGTTGATGCAAGGGTGGGACTGGATTTATTGCCTCCTGATGCGAACGCTGTATATCGGATCACCACGATTCCTATTCCTGAACAAGTGCCGCAGGGTTATGAGGTAGATTTTCAGGCGGAGATGCGGTTACAAGAAAAATCAGTGGATTTGGCTGGTGATCTATCCGAGGGGATGATGACCTGTATTGAGTGGGATTTACATCTGACCGTATTTTTACAATTTCCCCAATTCATTCAACGCCTATCGCAGGATATGCTGCAAAAAACAGGTGATAGTGTTCTCGGTTTTATCGTAAAGCGGGTTTCCAAGAGTTTGACGGCGAAAGTTCAAGATGACTTCCACAAGAGTCATGATATTAAGGTTCCGAAACAGGTTAAGTTGAGAAGATAAGTAGATTTCAAGGAGCTGATTCGCACGCGAAGCGTGCGAATCAGCTCCTTGAAATAATGAAAAGGGAAAGAGAAAAATGCTTTATACTTTTGGGATTTTGCTTGCGCCTGCGCCAGATGATCGCCCGTTAGGGATTACGGGTAAGCCGATTGAATATTTGCAATGCGATCGCTTGATTGCCGCGATTGAAACAGATGTGGATATTGAGGCGTTAAAGCTTTTGCCTGAAGAATCTTTGATGCAGGTAATTGTGCAGCACGATCGCCTCATTTGTGAATTGTTTAATCAATGTACGGTTTTACCTTTGCGATTTGGAACTGCCTTTGTTTCCGTTAGTGCTTTAGAAACTTATTTGCAAAGAGAAGGAGAAAAATTATTAGCGCGGTTAGAGCGGCTCGATGGTTATGCAGAATTTTTGATCACAGGATCAGCGATCGCACCGAAAACTGAAGCTGCAACCCAACTGAAGGGCAAGGATTATCTCTTGGCGAAGCGATCGCAATATTTACAACAGGAACAATGGCGATCGCAGTTGGAGCAGGAGGTTCTCGAATATCGTCAGGTAATTACTGATGGCTTAGATCTAGAACTCTATCAACCCGAATTTCAAAATGGGGAAACTCAAGGTTCAGAAGATGTGCGAGTTTATGCATTGCTGCCGCGATCGCAGGTTGATTTGTTACAAGATGCATTGCGTACATGGCAAGAGCAACATTCCCATTGGCAGATCTCATGGAGTGAGGCTTTGCCAACCTATCATTTTTTGTAATGGCACTTTTTGTAATGACGCTCTACATGGCGATCGCGATATAATCTAAGAAACCATTTAAGAATTGTCTAGATCAGTCAAATGCTAGAGCAAGAACGCGATCAGGCTGAACAGGAAAAGCTTCGAGCAGATCTTGCAGCCAGCAGCTTACAGAAATGGCGGTTCAACTTCAACAATATCGCGATCGCTTTGGCGACTTATAACAGATTTAAGTTAGGAGATTGAATTCGATGATTGCTCAACCACAATACACACAATCTATCCGTCAACAAGATGATCAACTATTCATGTCGCCCGAAGCCTATCTCGATTGGGAACGCGAACAGGATAGTAAGTATGAATACGAAAACGGTAAAATCATTGCGATGACAGGCGGTACAATTCCCCATAGCCAGATCCCTCTCAATTTTGCCTCATTACTACTTGCTCACCTGCGCGGCAAAGGCTGCAAGATCACTATCAGTGATGCGAAAGTTTCTATCAGATCGAAGAAATATTATTATCCTGACGTGGTGGTTTCGTGTGACAAACGCGATCGCTTCTCGCGTGATTTTTTGCAATATCCCATTCTCATTGCTGAAGTTTTATCGCCGAGTACGGAAGCACGCGATCGCGGTGTCAAGCAGCAAAATTATATGGCGATCAAAACGCTGCAAACCTATATCTTGATTACTCCTGAACGTCCGATCATTGAGATTTATCAAAGACTCGATCACACTTGGGAATATCAATCTATCGCGATCGCAAATACAAGTTTTGAACAGGAAGATCCGCTAATTTACATCACCAGTATCGATCTCCAATTTCCTTTATCAGCGATTTACGAGAACGTTGATTTTTTTGATGAAGAACAAACTCTAGAATAGTATCGCGAATTTCTCTTGCTGAAAGTGGCGATCGCAGGTTGGTGTTTTTGGGTTGGGGCGATCGCTTTTTAGCGCTTAATTATTCAATTAGCCGATTAATGGTCTAAATCCATGTTTGATAGAAACTTCACCGATTTTTTCCATATTTTCGAGACTGATTTGATTGCGTCCCCATGAGAAATTGGTATGCCAACCTTCAAACTCTAAAAGCATAGCTTCTGCAAAACAGGCAAATAGCTGGCGTGCAGGGGCAGTCATATTCACGATTTTCATGATTTTCCAATCGATATCGAGACTATGCTCGACAATGCCGCCATCGATCACATGCACACCTTCGTCTTGAACTAGGGTAGACATATTTTTGGGATAGCCGCCATCGATCAAGATGCAAGGTCGCTTGAGAGTAGCCACATCGATCGCCATACCTTTTGCCATACTCGCTACCCAAACGATAATGTCGGATTTTGGGAGCGCATCTTCGATCGCCATTACCGTACCGCGCCCAAGTTGAGACTGTAGTTCTTTTAGCCGTTCTTGATTGCGGGCTACCAGCAGTAATTCCTTGATATCAGTCCGCGCATCCAGCCAACGACAAACAGCACTACCGATGTCACCCGTTGCCCCACAGACTGTGACCGTAGCTCTAGCTAAATCAATCCCAAATTTACGGCTAGCTTCTTCGATCTGGCGACAAATAATATAAGCGGTGTGGGTGTTACCCGTGGTGAAGCGATTAAATTCTAGTTGGATGTTTCGCACACTGGACATCTGACTCAAGTTAAAATTTTCAAAAATAATCGATGAAAATCCCCCCAGAGCCGTGATATCAACATCATTCTTTTGAGCAAGCGCCATCGCGTTGAGGATTTTGCGAATTGCGGTTTTAATTTTGCTTCCTGCTAACATTTCAGGTAAAAAACATGATTCTACATATAGCCCTTCGATCTGTTGACCTGTGGCACTCGTAACTTTGATGCGATCGACGATTTGGGGCGGGGCGCTACACCAAAATTCCAAACCTTGATCGGCGTATTCGGGATAGCCTAATTCCCTTGCTACAGACTGAGCGTGTTCAAGACTTGTCAAATGCCCAATTAGACCAAACATCGATTGCAGTTACCAGTTATCAGTTGTCAACGAGAAATACTATTTACTCACCTTACGCAAATAGAAGATTTGCCCTCACCCCCTGCCCCCTCTCCCGCAAGGAGAGGGGGAGCAAGATTTAATTATTTTCTTGTTCCCCTCTCCTGCGGGAGAGGGGCTAGGGGTGAGGGCATTACTAATCTTCTGCGTAACATGAGTTATTTAAACGCGCCGACGGCGCGTTTACTCTGTGATTAAGCAGCTACCAAACCCATAGCCGACATTCTCATGATGTCGCGGGTGTTAAAGCCAATATTGCCAAGACTTTCGCCATATTGGATCATGAAGTCTTCTACCAATGCTTCTTTTTCCATGTTTAGGACTTTGGCATCAGTTTCGACTTGGTTGAGCATTTTCCAGACAATCGGCAAATTTTGACGATTGGCTTGCTCTAGAGTTGCCTTAGAATCTGCAAAGTTATTTTGCAACCATTCTTCGCCAAATTTAAGATGCATATACTCATCTTTGATCACGCCCTCGGTAATTTTGCGGGCAAAGGGATCGGCGACAGGAATATAAATGTTATAGGCGGCGATCGCAAAGCACTCAATAATCAGTGATTGGATCAACAGACAAGTAACAATATCCCCTGTAGCAAATGCTTTTTGGAAATTGTTATGCAGTTCAGCAAAGAATTTCTCGGCAAAGTCCATGTCAGGTGTGACGCTCAGATTTTTACCACAGGCGATGAAACCTTTTTTATGGCGATCCTCCATTTTGGCAAGTTTGACAAGATCTTCTTTGGATTCGGGCAGTAGCTCCGCCAGTTGGAGATAGTTGCTGTGCGCCTCAGCTTCGCCCTCAATGACGATCGCATTTATACGACTGTAAGCATCGCGATAGTTTTCGGTTTGATAGTTGATCGCTACAGCTTCAAGTGTTTGCCCCATGTTTTGCCTCTTTTAGTATACCTACTCAATAAAAGTTAATCTATAGCTATTTTATGCTAAGTGGCACAGTGATATGAAAATTAAAACCCTCAAGCCATTAGTTCGCATAATTGCTTAAATGATGTTTTTGTGAATTGATCTATCTTGGCAAGGTCATGTTGCAAATTTGGTAATATTTAAATTGCCAAAATAAGTGCGGATTGACAAAATTTTGGAATATTATCAGAAAAATGGGTTTAAAACCCCGTGCTTCCAGCACGGCTTTATATTACAATGTAGGAAATACCGCAGGGCATACGGAAATTCACGCTTGAGAAGCTAGTTGCAAGACTAGGTATCACTGAGTAAGACCATGTTAGGACAAGTCCTACAGGCTATAGTGAGTCCAAGAATCCTCACGCCTTCAGGCTGAGGAGTGTCAAAAACTTGACATTGATGAATCTCCACAAACTACTCAAAGATATGCAGTTAGATCCGTACCTACGTTATTGGTATTTAAAAATGGACAAAAAACGGCTATCTATACGGGTTTGACCAATCGTGATAAAATCACACAATTGTTAGGTCTTTAATTGATCGAAGATGATACGGATTATTAATTCTATCTTTCATCATCTAAATCGAATATGGTGTATTTTTTGAAAGGTGGGCTTTACCTACCTTTTTTTGTATATAAAGACCGCTACAGCGATCGCACTCCTACATCTAACCATTTTTTCTGGCTATGGGACTCACGAGTTAAATCCATCAGCATCTGTGACCATGCACCTTCATACAAACTTGGTGTCATTGGCTCTCCAGTTTGAATCGCCTTCACCCAGCGATCGCATATAGCTAGTACAGGTGCGAGTCGCCCATCAGTATAAGTTTGGGGTAGATCATATTCCGATGGAATTGGCACAATCTCCATCTCGATGCGGTCAAGTTTACCCTGCCTCAAACTAAAGCCATGTACATAATCTCCCTGATTGGCGCTCCCTAAAACAAGGGTTCCATTTTCACCGTAGACAGTGATCCAATGACCGCGACCGCGATAAGTAACGGTACTGAGAGAAATATTGCACGGCGTGCCATCAGTAAGTTCTAAGAGAATATTACAGGTGTCATCAACATCAACAGGGCGCAAAACACCCGTAGAATCAGGACGTTCGGTAATCGCAGTACTGAGTTGTCCACAGAGACTTTTGATATCGCCAAATAGCCAGCGCACATAATCAAAGGTATGAGAACCGATCGCCCCTAATGCGCCGCCGCCATATTCCTGTTGACTATACCAATTCCATAGACGTTTAGCATCGGCTCTTCCTTGGACTAGCCAATCAATCGCAATCAGTCTTTTTTTGCCAATATGATTATTATCTAATAAATGTTTTAAATATTTCCATTGAGGAACATAACGAAACTCGAAATCTGTGGCAATAACCACCTGATGCTGTTGGGCAAGATTATATAAAGCGATCGCTTCTTGGGCGTTCATCGTCACGGGCTTTTCTAGCAGAATATGTTTGCCTGCCATGATCGCTGCTTTTGCCTGTTCATAATGAAAATTTGGTGGCGTAGAGATTGTTACTGCTTGTACAGACTCAAGGGCAAGTAAATCTTCAAGGCGATCGCAAGCATGGGCAATGTTGAATTTAGAAGCAATTTGTTGGGCTTTAAGGCGATCGCGATGGTAGACGGCGACAACCTCTGTATCAGGATGAATTTGCAGCGCAGGAATATGAATGATTTGCCCGAAGCCAGTTCCGATGATACCAACACCAATTTTTGACATGTTTTAGTTAGTGGCTCCCTTGATTTTTGAGTTAATCATAAGTTATACACCTAGGAGTGAATTAAAATGTATTGACATAATGTATTTTATTTGATTACAGTAGAGACATGGACTTTGAATGGGACAACAAAAAGAACAGCGCCAACATTGCCAAGCATGGAATTGATTTTGAATTTGCTAAGGAAATTTTTTTGGGTATTTGGATTTCAAAGCTTGACAATCGTAAAGATTATGGTGAATCTCGTTTTATTGCCATTGGGTGCTTGGAAGACTTTGTTCTCCTTGCTGTTTATACCCCGCGAGGTCAAAAAATACGTCTTATTTCTGTAAGGCTTGCGAATAAAGAAGAAAGGAGCATTTATTATGGCTATATCGAGAGAAGAACAACTGAGAATCCTTGGTCGGATGAAGGATTCTGATATTGATTATACGGACGCTCCCACAACGAATGCTGATTTTTGGCAAGATGCAACGGTTAATATTCCACCTGTCAAAGTGCCTGTAACTTTGAGACTTGATCCAAATGTTTTAGCTTGGTATAAACAACAAGTTCCACGGGGTTATCAAACCCTAATCAATAACGTTCTGCAAAAATATATGACAGATCATCAAGCCTAACTGTGGGACAAATTACGACTAAATTTAAAACTCAATACCTGCTTGAGCCTTGACACCTTGCTCTCTAAAGGGATGTTTTACCATTTCCATTCTTGTTACCAAGTCAGCAACTTCAATCAATTCAGCAGGAGCGCCGCGCCCAGTGAGAATGACATGAGAATCTGCGGGTTTCTCATTTAATCCAGCAATGACAGTCGAGACTTCTAAATAGCCTAATTTGAGAGCAATATTGACTTCATCAAGTAAAACTAATTTGTATTCAGGATTTTTGATGTAGCTCAAACCCAATTCCCAAGCTTCGGTGGTTTTAGCGATATCGCGATCGCGGTCTTGAGTTTCCCATGTAAAGCCCTCACCTAAAGCCTGAAACACCAGTTGATCTTGCCAGAAACCAAAAACTTTCTTTTCCGCAGGTTCCCATGCGCCTTTGATAAACTGAACGATCGCTACTTTATATCCATGACCCAGCGATCTCAATACCATTCCCAAGGCGGCGGTAGTTTTACCTTTACCATCTCCTGTATTGACTATAATTAAACCTTTTTCGATCTGGCGATCGGCAATGCGTTGATGTTGCACCTCTTGACGGCGTTGCATTTTGACCCGATGTTGTTCGGTGGTAAGTTCAGTCATGTTTGCTTCTATACAGTGCGGTGGGAGTCACAATCGGCGGGTGCAGCTCTCATGACTCATTTCCGATTGCTATATAATCTATGCTAATTCATAAGCTTGCAAAACAATCACATATGCTAGACAAACGCGACTACACCCTAATCATCGATAAAAGTGGCAGCATGTCGAATATTGACAGAGGAACCACCAAAAGCCGATGGGAAATCGTTAAGGAATCGACATTAGCCCTTGCGCGTAAATGCGATCAGTTAGATCCAGATGGAATTACAGTGTATTTGTTTTCAGGAAAATTTAAACGAT
Source organism: Pseudanabaena sp. ELA645 (assembly GCA_037129985.1). Taxonomy (GTDB): domain Bacteria; phylum Cyanobacteriota; class Cyanobacteriia; order Pseudanabaenales; family Pseudanabaenaceae; genus Pseudanabaena. The sequence continues at coordinate 11,409 of JBAXTW010000047.1, forward strand.
TTGATAATGTCTCGGCAGCGAAAGTCGAACAAATTTTTCAAGAAAACGATCCGATGGGCGGGACAAATTTAACCTCGGTTTTGCAAGATGCGATCAATCAGTTCTTTCAAAGAAAAAAAGCTAACCAATCAAAAGTAGGTGAAACAATTCTTGTAATTACCGATGGAGAACCCGATGATCGCCGTTCTGTGTTTGAAATAATTATCGAAGCAACCCGTCGTCTCAGTTCTGATGAAGAACTCGCCATTTCTTTCATCCAAGTTGGTTCGGATACCAGCGCGACCGATTTCCTCAAATCTCTAGATGACAAATTACAGAGCATCGGCGCAAATTACGACATTGTAGACACGATCACACTCATTGATATGGAAGACATGACGCTTGCAGAAGTGTTGTTGAGCGCGATCAATGATTAAACCAAATCGTAAGGGCAATTCATGAATTGCCCTTACGATTTTACGATTTTGGATTCTGCTCAATTATATAAATTTTATGAATATCTATCGTTTAGCGGTTTTAAGTGACAACTACGTTTTTGTCTTACATGACCCTATTAAAAATATCGCCGCCGTTGTTGATCCAGCGATCGCCGATCCAGTCTTAGCTAAGGTCGAAGAATTAGGTGCAAAATTAGTAGCGATTTTTAATACCCATCATCATGGCGATCATGTGGGCGGTAACTCGGCAATTATCAAGAAATTTCCCGAAGCAATCGTCTATGGTGGTGAAAAAGATCGCGATCGCATTCCCCATCAACAGATATTTTTGCAAGCTGGCGATCGGGTTAATTTTGGCGATCGGCAAGCTGAAGTATTTTTCGTGCCTGGTCATACCTATGCTCACATCGCCTATTATTTTCCGCCTACTGAAGATGAAGGGGGCGAACTATTTTGCGGTGATACTTTGTTTGCTGGAGGCTGTGGCAGATTGTTTGAAGGTACACCGACAGAAATGCTTCACTCCCTCGATCAGTTTCGTCAACTACCTGACGCTACCCGTGTCTGGTGCGCCCATGAGTATACCCTCGGCAATCTCAAGTTTGCCCTAACTGTTGAACCTGAAAATCCCGACTTGCGATCGCGGATGGTAGCCGCGCAAGAAATGCGCGAAAAAGGAGAAGCCACTATACCTACAACAATCGGACTCGAAAAGCTGACCAACCCATTTATGCGTTGGGATGTTCCCGCCATTCAGCGATCGGCTGGTATTGATATCCCCGATCGCGTATTCGCGAGAATTCGTGGGAAAAAAGATAATTTCTCTGGCTAGATCAACCAAATCACAAAAAAGCCCCTCAAAAATCAAGTTTGAGGGGCTTTTTTTAATTAATAACTGGGGTGCAAGGATTCGAACCTCGGAATGTCTGGACCAAAACCAGATGTCTTACCACTTGACGACACCCCAATGTGTCTAGCAAACTTAGTCGGTGCTTTTAAAGCTTTGCTTTGTTTGCGCGATATATACTATAGCAAACATATACGGTATTTTGTCAACCTCTTTCGAGAACTTTTTTAATACAGCAACACAAAGCCAAAAAAGCCCGCCTAGGCGGGCTTCTTTTATTTACTTTTTGTCTTTAGAACTAGAAGAAACCTTAGGAGGTTCACGGAAGAAGATTGCAAAAAAGAATAAACCAATCAAACAAGCGAAAATTAAAGTATAAGTGAGAGCTTCCATTGGATATTATGCCTCAACAGCGCGAGTAGTTTTGTCACCAACTTTTTGGAATGCGCCCCATTCAACTTGCTCTTCACTGAGTTCTGGGTCAACCCCAGCAAACACATCGCGGAACAAGGTACGAGCGCCATGCCAAATGTGACCAAAGAAGAAGAACAAAGCAAATACGGCATGACCAAAGGTGAACCAACCACGAGGGCTAGTACGGAAAACACCGTCAGAATTATTCTTTTCTTGATCAAATTCAAAGATTTCGCCTAGCTGAGCTTGACGAGCGTATTTCTTGACCGAAGGAGCATCAGTAAAGTTTTTACCGTTTAACTGACCACCAGCAAAGGAGACAGTTACGCCAGTTTGCTCAACGCTATACTTTGATTCTGCACGACGGAAAGGAATATCAGCGACAACAACGCCATCTTGGTTTTGTAGTACAACAGGGAAAGTTTCAAAGAAGTTAGGCAGGCGGCGAACGCTAAGTTCATTACCTTCTTTATCTTTGAAAATTGGATGTCCTTGCCAAGACTGGGCAATACCATCGCCATTGTCCATTGGACCAACGCGGAACAAGCCACCTTTAGCAGGGCTGTTGCCAACATAGTCATAGAAGGCTAGCTTGTCGGGAATCTTTGCCCAAGACTCTTCAGTACTCAAACCAGCATTTAGCCCAGTTTGAACACGGCGAGAAATTTCTTGTTGGAAAGAGTTGCTGTCCCATTGGTAGCGGGTTGGTCCAAACAATTCGATAGGAGTAGCAGCGGAGCCATACCACATAGTTCCAGCGACAACGAAAGCTGCAAAAAATACGGCGGCAATGCTGCTAGATAACACGGTTTCGATGTTACCCATACGCAGTGCTTTGTACAGACGCTCTGGTGGACGCACGGTTAGGTGAAATAAACCAGCTACGATACCCACAATACCTGCGGCAATGTGGTGCGCGACAATACCACCCTCATTGAAGGGGTTAAACCCATTTGGTCCCCATTCAGGTGCGACAGGCGCGACATGTCCAGTCAAGCCATAGGCATCAGACACCCACATGCCAGGTCCAAAAAGCCCTGTTTGGTGAAATGCGCCGAAGCCAAAGCAGAGTAAGCCAGACAAAAACAGGTGAATACCGAACATTTTTGGCAAGTCCAATGCTGGCTCACCTGTGCGAGGATCTCTGAATAGTTCTAGATCCCAGTTTACCCAATGCCAAATTGCGGCAAGAAAAAGCAATCCAGAAAGGACGATGTGAGCTAGAGCCACACCCTCAAAAGACCAGAAGCCAGGGTCGGCAACCTGTTCGCCTGTGATTGTCCAGCCGCTCCAAGAGTTGGTAATGCCAAGACGAGTCATAAAAGGCATTACGAACATCCCTTGTCGCCACATGGGGTTGAGGACAGGGTCACTGGGGTCAAAAATTGCTAACTCGTATAGTGCCATCGAGCCTGCCCACCCTGCTACGAGAGCAGTGTGCATCAGGTGCGTGGCAATCAGTCTGCCTGGATCGTTCAGGAGAACTGTATGCACTCGATACCAGGGTAATCCCATTGCAAATGTTCCTTAAATCTATGTAGTGAGTAAGATCTTAACGATTCTTAATTTTAATTTATGATAATTGATTCTGACTTAGACGGTTGCTCAAAATAGTTAAAGTAATCTGAACAAATATCTGTCCCAGAAAGGGCAAACCAGTATGGTTATTTTATTTGTACTAACAATAATAGACTATTCCTTCCGATTGATTGCGATCTGATTGCGATAAATAACAGAAACTAAGGCTAGCAGCCTGTCGGGAATCAAGATTCTTACCAAATTAAGATTACTGTAGGGTGCGTTAGCCATAGCGTAACGCACTATCTAACCTTTGATGGTGCGTTACGCTGCGCTAACACACCCTACGAAACCTAAAAAGTAAGGGCATTACAAAGCAATATCCTTACTTTTTGAAATAAATTTTTGTTGGTAAGTGCGATCGCGATATCTCCACAACCAAATCAACCGATTCGCCCTCAATCATCTGGGACATGAATAATTCAGGATGTAGCGCTTTCCAAAAATATTCGACAAATTGGGTAATTTCAGCGTCACTCATCCCCGTTTTGCCAGCATCAATTAATTTATGTTCGGCTTCTATGCGCCATTGCAAACTGTATTGATAATCTTCAGGCTTTAGGACAATTAGGCTATCGAGATAGTCCCAGAGCGGCAAATAGTTATAGAGATTGGCATTGCACTCAAGCGCAAACTCACGATCGCTTTCTGACAAAATCGGTGGGACATAATTACGAAATGCTGATATTGGTAGGGGATGTAGACCGACAAACCAGCCTTCAAACAGGATAATATCTGCGCTGTTGGAAATTTCGGGATCAAGGCGATCGCCTGCGCCATTATGTAATGACTTATCAAAACGTGGGATCGCAATTGGTTGAGGATCTGCTGGATGGCGATCGCGAAGCTGTCCCAAAACTTCTATGCCCAAATCAATATCGTGGGTGTTTGGGGGACCACGCCAAATAAACTGAGGGCGGCGATCGCGTAATTTTTGGCGATCGCTATAGGTTTTGTATAAATCATCTAGCGAGATACTTAAGAATGTTTTCCCCAAGTGTCGGAGCAAAATATTTAGGACTAGTCCCAAGGTCGTTTTACCAGTACCTTGCCCACCCATTAAGCCTTCAATAAAAGTGCGTCCTATTTTTGATTGTTGATTGGCAAGACGTTGGGCGAGGGGCAACCAATAATGCCAGAGGAGCGGAAATATTAATGATGGCGACTCAAATTTAATTTTGTGGTCGATCAGACTTTGCAAAATTTCTGGGTAAACTAATTGCAAAAATTGCGATCGCTCGTCAATTAGTATGGATAATTTTGAGATTAGATTTAAGTCTGAAGTCTTCAAACCCAATCTAGATAAGGAATATACCGTAGTTTGGAGATCATGAGTTAGCCATTCGCGATCCGAAACAGATAGGCGATCGCCTTTAGCCAACTGTTCAAGAATTCTTATGAGTGCATTTTCGAGCATTTCCTTATTACATAAGCGTTTACATGATTTAGCCAGTAAGTCAGCTATACAGATTACAAATTTACAAAAATTAAGCTTTTAATTAACAATTATTTAACATAGAATAATATAGTGAGCAATTATACGCAGGCTCCTCCACACAAACCGTGCAGAACTGCTCACGTTCAAACTTAGTCAGTTCCATTACTAAACACAAAAAAATTACAACTATGAACTTCAAAGCTCTTTTGATCGTTGCAAGCCTCGGTTTATCTGCTGGTCTAGCTTCTTGTGCTACAGAAACCCCTACTCCTCCTGCGGCTGTTACACCCGCAGCAACACCCGCAGCAGCAACACCTAAAGCTGGTGATGCGATGAAGGCTGGGGATAAGGATAAAGCCGCTAAGCCTGCTGAAGCACCAAAAGCTGGTGACAAGCCTGCTGATGCAATGAAAGCTGGCGACAAGCCTGCTGACGCAATGAAAGCTGGTGACAAGGAAAAAGCTGGTGACAAGCCTGCTGATGCAATGAAGGCTGGCGACAAGCCTGCTGACGCAATGAAGGCTGGCGACAAGCCTGCTGATGCAATGAAAGCTGGTGACAAGCCTGCTGAAACTAAAAAGCCTAACTAATTTTATTAGTTATAGCTTTTCACTGAACAATAGCTAATAATGGGAAGGTAAATGTGTTTTGCCTTCCCATTTTTCATTGATTTTTTATCGGTTTTTACTAGGAGCAGTAAGTATGCGATCGCCCATTCAAAAGCCAGCCACCAAAGTTTTTCATTGGGTAAGTTTGGTAAGTCTATTTCTGATGATTACCAGTGGTTTACAAATTTATAATGCTAATCCAGTGTTTGGGGGGCGCGATGGGCTACATATTCCCGCCATTTTTGGGTTAGGTGGATGGTTGGCGGGTGGAAGGCACTGGCATTTCGCCATGATGTGGATATTTGTTCTGAATTTATTGTGGTATGGGGTTTATGTTTTGCTAACTCGCCATTGGCAACATCGGTATATAAATGGCAAAGATGTGAAAGCGTTACTGGTTGGTCAAAATCCTAAGCGCAAAAATTATGCATGGCATCGTTTGGTTTATACATTGTTGATCCCCATGCTGCTGTTATCGGTTTTCACGGGAATAGGAATGTATAAACCTGCTCAGTTTTATTGGATTGTGGATAGTTTTGGTGGTTGGGAGGCTTTACGGATTACGCATTTTATGGCAGTACCAATCACATTAATTTTAGCTGGGCTGCATTCGCAGTTGGGGCGTAAGGTGGGTGGCGATCGCTTGCTTGATTCAATGTTCTGGGAATAAGCAGAGACAACCAAGAACTAAAGTTCTTGGCTCAAAGCTAAAGTCAGTTAAAACTGACTAAATTTTATCTACAAATTGACCTTAACCCGTTTCAACGGGTTTTAGCTTTTAGCCCGCAATTGATTGCAGGGTTTATCCAGAAGTGGCATTATATTTAAACTATGGAACCCAATCAAAACAAACCAAATTTAGACTTAGAGCCTGACGATACCGATATTGTGCCGCGCCGCCGCTTTTTGAATCTCGCGGGAGCGGGATTGCTGGCGATTGGCTTTGGTAGTCTTGCCGAAGGTTTTGTGGGCGCTGTGTCTGAGCCGTTAAATCAACAGGTCGAGTCTTTGATTTTTCAGCCTCAGAAACTAGTGCCAGAGTTACCGATCGCCGCGATCGAGCCAGATAAATTAATCATTAATAGTTTTCGGGGTACACCGCCGATCAATGTCGCTAACTATCGCCTGATCATCGATGGTGCAGTGGATAATCCCTTGAGTCTAAGCATGAACGATGTCCAAAGATTGCCATTTACCTCAATGGTGATTCGTCATGTATGTGTGGAGGGCTGGGCGGCGATCGTGCAGTGGGGCGGAGTTAGACTGCGAGATTTAATTGCGATCGCCAAGCCACTGACTCAAGCTAAATATGCCTATTTTTATTCGGCAGATGGTTATTACGAAAGCTGGGATCTTGACTCAGTGATGCATCCGCAAACATTGATGGCTTATCAAAAAAATAGTCAAACATTAGAAGCAGCCAATGGCGCTCCTTTGCGTCTTGCTTCACCCGTGAAACTTGGCTACAAGCTCAGTAAATGGGTAACAAGGATTGAACTTACGAGTGAGTTAGGCGAAAAACAAGGCTATTGGGAAGATCTTGGTTATGAATGGTATGCGGGGCTGTGATCAAAAAAGAGGCGATGCGTTGCATCGCCTCTTTTTTGATGTTTAAAAACTTAGACAGCTTCTAAATCTTTTTCACCAGTACGAATACGGATAATTCGCTCTACAGGAGATACGAAAATCTTACCATCGCCGATCTCGCCAGTACGGGCAGCCGTAATGACTTTATCTACTACCATTTCCACTTGGTCATCTTCTACAACGATCTCGATTTTGAGCTTTTGCAGAAATTCCACTGTGTACTCAGAGCCACGATAACGCTCTGTTTGCCCTTTCTGACGACCAAAACCGCGTACTTCTGATACCGTCATGCCCACTACGCCAGCATTGACGAGAGCAATTTTGACTTCGTCTAGCTTGAAGGGACGAATGATTGCTTCAACCTTTTTCAACTTAACTCCTCCACTGATTCTTGAACTTTAATACACTTGATTCGCCACTCAGATTTGTAGCCTAGCATACTTTTTGGAATTGTGATTCAGAGCGTCATTAGGATTGACGTTGCCACAACCACCAACGAATTACCAACTTCTCTAATTCTATCCAAACAAACATCAAAGCGCTAAACCCAAAGCAAACGGCTAGCTCTTCTGGTCTGAGTAGATGTGTGCCGAAAAATCTTTGAAATGGCTCAACGTAAATTAGCACCAGTTGTAAAACCGTAGTCATAATCACCGATCCCCAAACATAGGGATTAGTGCGCGGGTCAAGTTCGATCGTCAATTGCGTGTTAGAACGAATGGCGATCGCATGTCCCATTTGCGCCAAACAGAGAGTGGTAAATACCATTGTTTCCCATCGCTTGGGAGAGTATGTGTCTGAGAATGTATGCGTGGTTGTGTACCCATGCGCCCAAACCATTAAGGCGATGGTAATAATCGACAAAACGATACCGATCCGAATCATGTATGCACCCATTCCCCTTGCAAAGATATTTTCGCGGGGATCAAATGGTGGTCGTTTCATGACATTTGGTTCGGCTGGCTCAACGGCTAGAGCGAGAGCAGGTAATCCGTCTGTCACCAGATTCATCCATAAAATTTGTAGAGGAATTAGAGGGACGGTCAAGCCTAACATCGGAGCCGCCGCGATTGTAATTACTTCACCGATATTGCTTCCGAGAATGTACTTGATAAAGCGGCGAATATTCGTATAAACTACCCGACCTTCTTCCGTCGCCGCGACAATGGTGGCAAAGTTGTCGTCCAGCAGGATCATGTCACTGGCTTCCTTGGAAACGTCAGTACCCGTAATTCCCATCGCAATCCCAATATCGGCTTGCTTGAGCGCGGGGGCATCATTTACACCATCTCCTGTCATTGCGACAAAATGATGCTGTCTTTGCAAAGCTTTAACAATGCGTAATTTATGTTCAGGCGAGACTCGCGCATAGACACTGACCTGCTCGACTTCGCGATCTAAGTCTGTTTCGTTCATTATTTCTAGCTCCCGACCTGTGAGAACTCGATCGCCTTTTTGGGCAATGCCTAGATCGACAGCGATCGCCTTGGCGGTGAGTTGGTGATCACCTGTAATCATCACAGGACGAATACCAGCCTCACGGCAAAGTTTGACGGCTTCGCGCACTTCTGGTCGTGGCGCATCAAGCATTCCCACTAAGCCAACCCAAATTAGATTGCTTTCATCGGCGATGGTGATCCCCGCTTCGGGTAAATCAGCAAAATTTCGATAGGCAAAACCCAAGACACGCAGACCACGGCTAGCGAGTTCGTTATTTTGATCGAGGATTTGTTGGCGCTGATCATCGGCGATCGCCTGAATGCGATCACCAATTTTAATCTGGGTACAACATTCTAAGGTTAATTCTGGTGAACCTTTACAAAAGAGAACATTTCCACCATGTTCACCTTGCACTAGTACACTCATGCGCTTGCGTTCAGAAGAAAACGGAACTTCTGATACACGGGGCATTCGATGTTGCCATTCGGAAAAGTCACAACTACCTTTGGTGGCAAGAACTAATAATGCACCTTCGGTTGGATCGCCAATAATAATCCATTCGCCATTTTTTTGTTGCAAAATGGAATCATTACAAAATACGCAAGCCATAAGCAATTGCTGTACTTCAGGCATATTCTGCACAACAAAGTTGGAATTATCTTCATTCCCAGAAACGCTAAATTCTCCAACTGGAGCATATCCATCGCCCGTAACTTGGAGAGAATGCAGCCCTGTGCGAATACTCTGCACCACCATTTTATTTTGAGTGAGAGTTCCTGTTTTGTCGGAACAGATCGTGGTTACAGAACCGAGGGTCTCAACTGCGGGTAAGCGGCGAATCAGGGCTTTTTTCTTGACCATACGCTGAGTACCTAGGGCAAGGGTCACTGTCACCACCGCAGGCAGTCCTTCGGGAACTACTGCTACTGCCATGCTCAGGGAAGTTTCGAGAAGCTCACCAAAGTTACCTTTATTAAACATCCCGATCGCCACAACCACCGCTACTAGAGCTAGAGAGCCTGATACAAGAACATTTCCCAATTGGGTCATTCGCTGTTGCAAAGGCGTATCTTCGGTTTCGACATCTTGAATTAGAGCCGCAATTTTGCCTAATTCTGTCTGCATTCCTATTTTTGTAACTAGAACCTTAGCGCGTCCCTGTACAACTTCAGTACCCTGATAGACACAATTCAAGCGATCGCCTAAACTTGCATCCTTTTCTAAAATCAATTTTGCTTCTTTATTAACTGCTTCCGCTTCCCCTGTCAGAGCCGATTCGCGTACTTGGAGATTTTGCTCATCTAGCAATCTTCCATCCGCAGCAATCTGTACACCTGCTTCCAAGAGCATAATATCGCCTGGAACGAGTTCTTTGCCGTTGATTTCGCTGACTTCACCATTGCGAATCACGCGCACTTTTGGCGAGGACATGCGTTTGAGTGCAGCGAGGGCTTTTTCAGCATTAACTTCCTGCATATAGCCAAGAATGCCATTCAGCAAAACAATCGAAAAAATAGCAACCGCATCTTTAGGGAATTCTGGTACTGGTTTGGTCAGAGCCAAGAAACCTGAGACGATCGCCACCGCCATCAACATTACCAACATGATGTTCGTAAACTGATCGATAAAAATTTTCAGAGGCGATCGCCCTGCTTTTTCAATCAGTTCATTGGCTCCGTAGCGATCGAACCTGACGGCTACATCTTGATTACTTATCCCTTGTTCTGCATTGCTTTGTAACAATTTCAGTGATTCGTCAGCATCAAGACTATGCCAATGAATTAAAGAAGGATCAGCAGAAAGCTCTTTTGTCTCTATTGCCATCGATATTTACGGGTAAACGGTTGTACCTATAGTACTAAAAAATAGTGCTAGTTGTCTTGAATTGTCATATAATTAGACAATGAGCAACAATCCTTTTTTGCCTCAAAAATTGGTGGGGCGACAGCCAGAATTAGAGCAGATTGGTCAAATTTTGCTTGCAGATGGTGATTTATTGATCGCAGGAGTTGCAGGTAGTGGGCGGAGAACTCTGGTTAAATGGGCGGCGCAAAAAGCTGGCGCAAGGGTGATTACTTTAGATTGTTTACGCGCAACCGATGGCGATCGCTTTACGAAGCTACTAGCCGAAAGCTTATTACAGACCTTTGATCGCCCTGAAGAATTTACCAAACTACAACAGTTACTCGCGGATCAACCCGTGACTTTTGAAGCCTCCGAAAAATCTAAACCTCGAATTACTTGGAAACTTCCCGCCGCAGGAATTTGGAATTTATTTCAAAACTTGCTGAGCTTGCCCCAACAGATGGCGGAATGGCTCGATTGTCGGGTGGCGATCGTATTGCATAACTTCACTCATATTCGCTCATGGGATCGCAAAGGTGAATGGGAAGAATATTTGCGGCGGGAAATTCAGTTGCAAAGTCGGGTGAGTTATGCCCTGATTGCTACAGTTCCTGAACCTTGGATGCATAAGCTGAGTATTCATGTGGTCGAGTTGCCGCCCCTAAGTAATCAAGAACTTTGGGAATGGCTAGAACCGACAATGGCAATTAAGGGCTTAAAGTTTGAGCTTGCTACCATAGACTTATTTACCGAATATATTCAAGGGAATATGAGTGATGCGATCGCTTTAACCCGAAGAATTTGGCTTGACGCGCTCACACAAAATCCTTCTCCATCGTCTGCGGAATTCCTGATTCAGCCTCATGATGTCCATCAAAATATGTTGGCTCTAATCGAAGATCTTGCGCCCACCTTTGAATCCCTAATTATGCTTTTGCCACCATCGCAAGTAAGGGTATTAGAGAGCTTAGCGATCGATCCGACGGTTAGCCCCCATAGACGTGAATATATTCAGAAACATCAACTGTCTAAAGGTGGCAGTCTACAAGGAGCGCTGGATAGTTTGGAGCAGAAGGGTTTAGTTTATGGCGCAAAATATGGTTATCGGATTGCATTGCCAACTTTGCAGTTTTGGCTAAAACAGAGACTAAAATAAAACCCAAAATCGTTGAGGTGAGCTTGTGTCACCTCAACGGGTTTTAAAGTAACTTCTCTAGCCCGTAAATGAGTGATTTAAGAGCCAGCACTTTACGGACACAAAGTAACACTCCCGCCATATAACAGGTGCGATCGCTAGCATTATGTTCAATCTTCAAGGTTTCACCCATCGCGCCGAAAATTACTTCTTGACGAGCGACTAACCCAGGGACGCGGATGCTGTGAATACGAATATTTTCGCCATAGGTGGCTCCCCTTGCGCCTACAAGATGTTCTTTTTCATCGACAAGGATGGGATTAAAAGCTTGCCCTAATTCTGAAAGCATCTGTGCGGTTTTAATCGCCGTGCCACTGGGAGCATCGGCTTTTTGGTTATGGTGCAGTTCGATGATTTCGACATGCTGAAAATATTTAGCGGCGGCGATCGCGGCTTGTTGCATCAAAATCACACCGACCGAAAAGTTCGGAGCAATAATACAGCCCGTACTCGCCTTGTCGGCAAAAATAGCCAGTTCCGCAATTTGTTGTTCACTTAAGCCTGTTGTCCCAACCACTGGACGTACCCCATAGGCGATCGCTGAGCGGATATTGTCATAGATGATGCTGGGATGGGTGACATCAATCATCACGGGCAGTTGTGATTCTTGAGCGGCTTGAGCAAGTACAACTTCGAGGTTATCGGTGACGGGAATTTCTAATTCACCAACGCCAACAACTTCGCCGACATCTTCGCCGATATGTTTGCGCCCGATCGCTCCTACGAGATCCATGTCTGGTGATTGAGCGATCGCTTTGATGATTTCGCGTCCCATTTTGCCTGTTGCCCCAGAGACAACGACAGGGATTTTGGAAGTATTTGTCATGAATTAAAAAGAATTAAATAGGTACAATTAAAACCCAAAATTTGTAATGTGGACTTTGCTCGCATCATAAATTTGAGGTTTTAATAAATTTTCATTCCTTACGAGCTTAGCGCAAAAAATAATTTCACACGGTTAGTTAGGTGGAATATTTGGCGGAATATTTGGTGGATTAACATTGCAGTTTTTAACAAATGATTTGATCCCAAATACAATTGCCAAAAAAAAGGTGCAACATGAGACGGCTATTAATGTTTCTGTGATTTTGGGGGAAATAAACACAATAAATCCGTGATCTTTGATCAATGCGGAAAAACTAGACACACAAAAAGGCATTAGATAAAGCCGAAATGTTTGCCAATGATTTACACTATCAGTCTTATTTGTGGAGACGCTTAATACAAGCCCTGTGCCAATTACCGCACTTATGCCTAGAGCATTACTCCAAATTTTGGGCGATGGATCAAAATAGAAATAAACAACTACGACATACCAGATCAAGTAGCACCACAGCAATACCTTACCCAGTTTAATGTCGTATAAGTATTGAATCAGATGCTTCATGGATTTGCATCGGCGATCGCGACAAGCTGATATCCCGCAGTTGCAGGACAAACAACTGAAATAAAAACTAGAGGTTCAGTTCCATTATTAAATACGCCATGCACCGATCCCTTGGGGGCAACCACGACATCTCCTGCGGCGATCAGCTTAGTAGAACCAATTTCATCTAAATAATATTCTCCCTGTCCACTGATGATCGTCCAAGTATCCTGTCCATTTGGGTGTAAGTGAGGAGCGATTTTTTGATCAGGTTTGATATACCAAGCGACAACTACCGCATCTGGGGATTCGGTAACAACCGACCGAATTGGCTCTCCATCTGTCTCTTGAAAAAAATCAGCACTATTGAATATCCTAGTTTCATTCATGTTTACTTAATTTTTATTTTGATGGTTCTTTATGAGAATTATATGCTTGGATAATCCTAGTTGCAGGATCTATGCCTTCAAATGTTGGCGGAATCCAATGCTTGATTGTCTGCTTGAAGAGCTAACTTTGGAAATATAATTACGAAAAAGCCCATCCATGCAGATATGGGAATTGATACAAGAATTGTGAGCCAAACTAGTTTAAACAATAGCCAACTACTACTAATAATCGTGAATCCAGTCAAAATAATTGACCAAGGTTGACACCACCAAGGCTTATGATTCCAAACACTATCAGGTTTTTCTGAAGACATAGTTTTAAATTTTTGTATTTAGGAATGAAAATTTATTAAAACGCAAAATTGTTGAGGCGGGCGAAGCCCACCCTAAAAGTTTTGGGTTTTAGGCGAGTTTTTGCAATAGGGCTGATCGCATGACTTCTATGGGAATCGGTTGTTTCAGCCACCACTCAAGAGCGATCGCACCTTGGTTGATTAGCATTTCTACCCCATCGATCGCTTGTAGCCCTCGTGCAGCCGCAATTTGCAAAAATTTGGTGGGGCGTGGTGTGTAAATTAAGTCATAGGCGATCGCCTGATCTGATAACAATGTCATCTCGATCTCGCTGATCGGTGTATTGGGATCATTCGCCATCCCTATTGGTGTGGCATTGATCACGATTCCTGCGACTTCTAGCAATGATGGAATTGATGTCCAAGGATGAACTCGCAAATTGTAATCGCGGAGTTGGCTAGTCATATTTCCATGAAATTTTTTGATTTTCTTGCTATCTCGACCGACAACATGAATCACAGGACAACCTAATTCTAAACACCCTGCAACCACGGCTTTTGCAGCACCGCCAACCCCAAGTACAAGGGCTGGGCGCTCTGACCAATCATAATTAAGCTGCTTGAGTGGCTCCAAAAAACCCGCAACATCGGTATTTGTCCCCACCCATTGATCGCCAATCCGTTTTACCGTATTCACCGCACCTACGGCTCTGGCGATCGGTGTAACTTCGTCAAGTAATGGCAACACTTCAACTTTATGAGGAATCGTCAAATTAAACCCTTGAACTGATTCAACGGCTTTTAATCCTGTGATCGCCGAAGCTAGATCTTCTACAGGGATTGACAATGGTACATATACATAATCCATTCCTAATGTGGCGATCGCCGCGTTATGCATCGCAGGTGAAAGACTGTGACTGACAGGAAAACCCATCACCCCTAAGATTTTGGTTGTTCCTGAGATACTCCCAGTCATATGCATTTTTTTACTAACCTCAAATTATTAAGATACACTTCAAAGCACACTCAGGCTAACCTATCGCCATCAATGTTTTCCATAATCTCATGGAAAATGGCTAAACCTGCCTCAATGTCTTCAATGATTTTACTGACAAGTTGAGACGCAGCGACTAATCAGCATCTTTAATAAAATTTAGAATAGTGGAAGCAACAAAAAAAGCTAAGTTTACGGGTACAGAATTGCCAATCATCTGCTCTAAATTTGTTTTAGTCCCAAAAAATTTAAATGACCTTGGGAAAGTCTGAATATAACTTCTTTCTATCGTCGATAGTGGTCTAATCATAGCAATATCAATATCCTGTGGATCACCACTATGCAATTTATAATTTGGTGGGATTGGTCGATTCACACCTCTTATGGTTGGACTCGGCTCATCAATAGAAAAAATTCCTCTGCGAGCATAGCTTCTAGGATGTCGATAATAATATTCGAGATTTAATTTATCACCAAGATAGTCTCTAACTGTCATCGGTTTATTAGATAAATTAATCTTAAATAAATCAACCAAACTATTTTGAATACCTCCAAGTTCACCAATTAAAAAAAAGCGCGATCGCGACTGGGGAACATTACAAAATGAGGAATCTAAAACAATACTAGACAAACCATAGCCACAGTCCAAAAACTGATTAGATATTTGCGTAAAAATATTACTTTTAGTTATTCTTGGCACATTCTCCATTACAAACCATTTTGGTTTAATATCACAAACAATATTTGTAAAATTGTATGTTAATCCAGCTTTTTCTCCGTTTAAATTACGGTTTCCTGCGCTTGAAAAATCTTGACAGGGTGAACCACCGATAATCATTTCAGGGGCATATTTACGGATTATTTTAATTGATGTAATTTCATCGGCTAGATCTTGATGAATTGCGGGATGATTAAAATTTTCTCGATAGACATCTAGAGCAATATTCCAGTTATCAATAGCTGCTAATATCTCAACACCTGCTTGCTGAAATCCCAGCGATAAACCACCACAACCACTAAATAAATCAACAGCAGTAATCATGAGAATAACTCTGGTGAATTAAAAATAATTGCGTCAAATCTACGTTCTGGACTCAGTAAATTTTGTCCACCGCCCAAAATTATATTTTTGATTTCGTCTTTTCTAATCCTTGGAGATGTCAAATTTTCACATGACATATATTGATTAGTTATGTTCCCAGCAGAAGCAAAAGCTTTATCATTTTTTGTGTTATAAGAAAGTTTATCAATAATATCTTTATAGTCACATCTGCCGTGATTGCAGATATCTAAAAGCATTTTATATAGCCAAATACTTGTCCTAGTTTGACGAGTTATTTGAGTAGCTGAATTATCGTTCTTAGATATTTGTGATATAAACCAAGCAAAGGCTGCATCACTCCAAACAAAAACATCTAGACAATTCTCTGCAAGCTTTGGTGATTTTCCAACAGTCTTCCAAATAGGCTGTAAAAGAAATGGAGATTGATTGTTTTCAAGATCAACACTGATGTCGGAAATGCAGCCAATTATTTTTGCAATATCAGTAATTACTTCTCTTGCATCTGACCAATTCTCAATAATTACAGCACTACTTTCAATATTCTTTTTAACAATCTCAATATTTGTGCTAACTATACTGGCAGCCAGATATACAATTGTGTCAGGTCTAACTACAATTTCCGAACCAAATTTATCATCACTCAAATTGCAAGTGGTGTTATCAGGTAATGCAGTTAATTTAACTTCTAGCCCCCGTAAACATCGTCCCGTAGAACTATCCTGAATTACTAAATCGGTTCTTGGCAAAGTTCCAATTACATATTTCTGAAATGGTGTATGTTGCGCTTCAAATGCAAAATATGTGTTACTTTCACTGGGGTTAATTCTAAACACATTAGCAATATCAATTGAATCTATACCAAATTTTTGATTTGAGATACAGATGTAATTAGCGGCAATTCCTTGATAATGGAGATAGCAAGATAAAGCGGCTGGGAAACTTGAGTTAAATTGATTTTTGCCCCAAGCATCTGCTTTAGAAAAATCTCGATTTGAATTATTCAAACCAAACAAACTTGATTGTATTGTCATTAAACTATCCTTGCTGCTCAAACTCAGGCATTTCTAGAGAAACGGGCGCAAATTCTAATTGCACAGCAGCCTGTCTAACTCTGGCTGCAAAGGCAAGAGGATCGAGGTCAAACTGCTCGAATAGTTCTCGTCCACGCAAGCAACGTAATTCAGGATTTTCGGCAGCACCGCTAACTACCCAGAGGACAAAATCCTTGTTGCTACGCGCATTCTCAATCTCGATCGCTGAAATTGCAAAGGAGGCGCGATCGCTGGTAAAGCTTTTAATCACAACGGCTTCATTGAGATCGTCTTTGGAGCATTCGAGATCGTAACCAACTTGAGATTTATCAACCGATCTCACATTCCAACCATCACGCATATATTGCGCCATCACCGAGATCATCGCCAATTTTTCGGCAGTGCTAGGATCTTCGATGGAGAAAGGAATGGGCTTTTCGACTACGCGATCCACAACGCGATCAACAAATTTCTCAACAACGCGATCTACTACCTTCTCAACTTCAACGATCTTTTCGACTTCAACTAACTTCTCAACCTCAACAAATCGCTCAACTTCGACAATCTTTTCAACCAGTTTCTCGACTTCTACAAACTTCTCAACTTCGATAATTTTTTCAACTATCTTCTCAACTTCCACAAAAGTAGTTTCAGGTGAATGAGAAGTCTCTACATCAGCACTAGAGAAGGCAGCGATCGCTTCTTCACTAGCTTCTTCATTGCCTTTCTCAGTGGAATTAAGATTAGAAATGGGAATGGCAATTGGTTGAGACTCGATAATTAGAGCGCTAGATTCATCATCATCAACAAGAATTGCTGGTGGCGGTGGCGCGATTTCTACGGTTGGTTCGGGTAATGTTGCCGCAGGGGCGATCGCCAAGTTACTCCTTGGTTTCGCTTTTGGTAGAGAATCGATCGCCAGAGTTTCCAGAAATTCCTTAGCTTTTTTGGCTTTGTCAGGTTTGCCTTGGGTTTGATATAAAACGATCGCCTTGCGTAAATCATCACCCGCAAGCGTTTCATCAGCAATGCTGGGCTGAGAATAGGCTAAGCCGCGATAATAGTAAGCATCGACATTACTGGGTTGTAAGTTGATCGCATAGCTAAAGTCGCGAATCGATTCAGGAAACTCCTTGAGAACATAATGCGATCGCCCCCGTCGAAAAGCAGCCAGATCGCGCTGAGGATCTAAATCGAGAGTTTGCGTATAGGCAGAGATCGCCTGTTCAAAGCTCTTGAGCTTAAAATAGGTATTACCGAGCGCAAAATGAGCATCGGCAAAATTGGGGTCAATGGTGATCGCCGCTTGAAAATCTGCCAAAGCTTGCTGAAACTGCCCCAGCAAAAAATTAATTTCCCCACGCTTGAAATAGGCAAGTCTCGCCTTATCGGGACGCATGGAAATTGCCTTGCCGTAATCACCAACCGCCTTGGCATATTCCCGCAAACTAACATGGGCATCGCCCAAGCCTAAATAAGCTTTGATAAAATTCGGATTTAATTTCAGCGCTTGCCGAAATGATTCCAGCGCATCCTGTGGAAAACCTTGCTGAATATCCTCTAAACCCCAACGATAATAAACATCAATCAGGCTAATCCCCTTCCCAGCCCGAAACGCTTTCTGCGTTTGTTTTTCCCACTCGCGATCGAGCATCCTCACATATTCCTCACGAAATACCCCCGCATCATTTTGCGGTTCAAGGGGCATTCCCTGAAAATGTGGTAACTGGCGCAAATAATCCGTCCTCAGTGGTTCATCAAAACTCACACAGGAGTCCCAAGCTACCCAGATCCGAAAATTATTCGCCTGTGAGTCAATGTCATAGGCTTCGCTCAGTTCACGATACCTTGCCGATCGCTGCTTTAGTTGATACTCACGATCCGCAGGTACGACCGTCCCCGACGCAAAATAGCCCTGACTGGCACTACCAATGCGTTTAAAATAAGCGCGATCGCCCACTTTCAGGGTCTGAATATTACCGCAGTTCCATGTAACGATATACTGCTCCCCCTCCGATATATCGGCGATCGCTTCACGAATAAAATCGCGAATCTCTGGTTCTGTCTGCTCGTTACACAGAAAAATTCTTGTTACCATAATGAAATTATGCTACAGCTTAAGCGGCTAACTGTAGTTGATTTTATCGCACTCGCTAGCGAAAAGCTCAGAATGAGCCTAGAAAAAGCAAATAGTAGCGCGATCGCCGCTTGCTTGTTGATAGGTTTATGATCATGGCGATCGCCTACAGGATCTCCCATTCTTTATCACTTAAATCGCTTGTGTACCCCAATGTCTCAACCCTCTTTTCTTTTATTGTGTAAGATACCAAATGCCAAATGCTTTCGATACTGAGTGATCTTCCTAAAGTTAAATCACAATTTAAGAGTGTAGATTTCATTTTGAATCTGGACAAAAGTTTCTTGCAAACTAACACGATCTTGGCAACTTCTTAAATCGGTGATATATCGCTGTGCTGTGCGAAATAGTATCTCATTTCCTAATTTCTTGATTTTTTTTTCGCGTACCTTTCTAGGTACTGTTTGAGATATCAATTTAGTTAATTGGAATAAGCGCTGAAAAGAGTTGCGGCTAACTTCACAAGGAAATAGTTTCTCAATAATGTAAGCGGAATTAAGCCAAGAAGCTAAAAAGTATCGCGCATCATTTGGGCGGGTACTCTCACCTAAAGAATCATCGTGAACTACCGTAGCATCAAGTCGGCAGACTAATTTATGCGTTCTTCCCAAACGCACTGACATCTCTACGTCTTCAAACAAACCATAAAGTTTAAAGTTTTCATCAAACCCAGAGCTATCAAGGAGTTCTCTTCTATAGTTCATATTGGCTCCCCAAAGTCGATCAATGTGAATTAACTGTAGACTTTGCAATTCAGATGGTAGAGGCTTGAAAAGCTGTGTCTGATCTTTTGGTATATTAATCCTCTGAATAAACCATCCAAAGTGATGCCTTATATAGTAGACTTGTCGGGAAACAAAAGAAAAGTATAGAAGCAACTTCACATTTATTT